>JACNGQ010000339.1 GCA_014384025.1 Planctomycetota bacterium
AGCAATTGCTGGGCAGCTTCAATATCCTCTATCCACGGAAAACAATTACCATCCTTGATATAACCAATGCCTTGTTTTTGCAACTGACGTTCCAGCCAATGCCGACCGTTAAGGCAAATGAAAACGTTAAACGGAACCCAACTCTGAACCCGTACATGACCGAATCCAAGCACCGGATCATTAAAATAATGGTAAAGCCAGACACACTTGCGATTTGCCATCACCACTTCCAGCTTCTTCGTCGCCTTATTGCCTTTAACCATCGGAGCAATACAAGGTTCAACCACGCTGAACATGCAGATAGAACCTTCCTTAATACCTTTTGCCTGGGCAATCTCACGAGCCAGCTTCTCCTTGTCCACCCCTCCGCGCCTCAGATAACACACCTCGATGCCAAGCTCCCCGGCCCGCTTTTCACAACTGTCCCTTATCAAACCGGTAAGCCCGCTGACCCAACCGGAGAAGTTTTTGAGCAATATGTTTGTGTGACTCATAAACGTACTCAGTCCGCTCTGTGTAGCCAGCCACCGCAACGTCCCGCGAAATCGTATTCTGTCCAAACCCTTTACTGCACCCATCACTTTGCCTTGGTATAATTCCATCAACTTCATAGTAGCATCCTTTCTTTTATCTTGAATATTTACGAGGATGCTAATATACTTTTTTATAGCTAAAACGCTATCCTTTTTGGTTGCGGCTGAGCGAAGCGAAGCCGCGCCATGATATCTCAGTCTTTAATCACGTAAGCTATAATAATGATGGTCTCAACATCGACAGTTGCAAGGATGTAATTATAACCGGCTGCAGAGTAGATTCTGACGACGATGCTATTGTACTCAAAAGTCTCACACTTAATCCATGTGAAAACATTACTATCTCCGATTGCATCGTAAGTAGTCATTGTAATTCAATAAAGATGGGAACCGAGTCCGGCGGGGGATTTCAGAACATAAATGTTACCAACTGTACGATATGCTCTCCCCGTTACTCCACAGTTATCTATGGCCGCCAGAGAGGATTGGCAGGTGTCGCCCTGGAAATCGTCGATGGTGGTACACTCGACCGGGTGGCAATATCCAACCTGACCATAAAAGGTGTAACGGTTCCGATTTTCATGCGGCTGGGAAACCGCGCCCGCCTTTATGAAAAGGACCAGTCTAAACCTGATATCGGAAAATTCCGAAATGTCATCATTAGCAACATCATTGCGACAGACTGTTCGCAAATCGGTTGTTCGATCACGGGCTTGCCGGGCCATAACATCGAAAACGTAATCCTTAACAATATTCATTTAGGATTCGAAGGCGCGGGCAGCAAGGAAGATGCTTCAAGGAAAATCCCCGAAAAACCGACAAGTTATCCTGAAAGCGTTATGTTCGGTACCCTTCCAGCGTATGGATTCTTTTGCCGTCATGTGAATGGATTAAAATTCCAAAATGTCCGGTTAGAAACCTCTTCTGAGGATTATCGCCATGCTATAGTATTTGATGATGTTGATGAAGCTGTTATCGATTCCCTGGATGCCCCCTTTTCCTCTATGGCGGCTGGAATGATTCGATGCAGAAATTCACAGAATATCTTAATTCGGAACTGCCGGCCGCCGAATCCAGCAGGCTTGTTTCTTTACCTTGATGGCTCTCGTACTAAAAATATTTTACTGTTATCTAATGACCTTAGCGGCGTTAAAGAAATTGCCAATTTCTCCGATGACGTGTCTGAATCGGCATTAGTTCTTAAGGCTAATCAACTTCCGAAGGAATAAAAGGCGCATCCATCTTATCTTCATTAGGGATTTTCCGTAATTGCCACAAGATGCTGCCTCGTTCTAAAGAACATGGTGCCCAGTGAAATTGCAGGTGTCGCCATACAGGTTTCATTCATCTTATTAATACCTGTCAACTTGAATTCAGGGCCAGCCTCTACAACGTATATATCGCCATTCTCAGCAGTGCAGTAGATTTTCCTATCTGCTGCAACCGGAGAAGCAGAAACTGCCAAAGATGAAGAACCAAGATTTTCACGGTACAGTAATTTGCCTGTCCCGGCTTCAATACAGCTCATTTTACCTTTATGTGAGCAGCAATAGAGATAGTCATTATATATGATGGGTGTTGGTATATAGTTCCCGTCTTTGCTGTAACTCCATGCAATATTTTCATTACCTGATTCATTTTCATCCAGAGAGATATCACCTCTTGCCGACAAGCGTACAGCATAGACTGGTGACATTCGCCCGTGTGCATTTGTGATATAGATTAAATCATGAGCTACGATAGGTGTCGGAATCGGGATATCACCGCCGCCTCTCATCTTCCAGATTTCTTTTCCCGTTGAAATGTCATATCCGCCGATATGTTTAAATCCGTTAACTATGATTTGCGAATGCTCTCTGCCCGAGTAAACAGTCGGAGTTCCCCAGGTTGGCACCTCATCTCTGGCTGTTTTCCATATCTGGCTGCCGTCCTTAAGGTCGAAAGCGGCAATAAATGAATTTTTCTGAACATCACACTGAAGTATCACTTTCTGCTGATGGATAACAGGTGAGTTGCCTCCGCCCCATTGTGCGGCCGGGCTGCTAAAAAATCCCCAATCAAGTTTTCCAAGGTCCTTTTTCCATATCAGATTTCCTTCCATATCATAACAGTACATACCTTCGGAACCAAAGAATGCAACGATGTAATTTCCATCCGTACATGGAGTTGAACTCGCATGGCTGGCTTTGGGATGTCTTTTGACCTTTGGCTTTCCAGTATAAGAGAGTCTTTTCCAAAGAATATTACCGCTCTTTCTATCTATACAGTAAACATACCAATTGAAAATATTTTCTTCTTTTGCTGACTTAACATCGCCGTACAGACCTACCTTCAAAGTCGATTCCCCATTGTCCTTAACAGCGGTAGTAATAAAAATGCGATTTCCCCATATTATTGGACTTGAATGACCAAGACCCGGAATCTCAGTTTTCCAAAGGATGTTTTCCGAGCGTTCAATGTCCCACTTGACGGGAACCGGATAACCTTCTGCAACTCCATTTGCCGAGAGGCCGCGAAATGAAGGCCACTGCTGACCGGCGCAGTGCACTGGTTTTAGAAAACCCACCGTTAGAAATAAGCTGAATAAGCAAATGCTATATATACTTATTGATGAATTATGCTGTTTTGTTGCTGTATTTTGCATGATTTGAATTCTCTTTCATTAATCTGAGGCTAAGAATCCTCTACAGAACGCACTTGAGAAATACACGTAAAAAAATATGTATCGATTAATTCTTATAAGGCCAGGCCAGAGTGAATACTCTTGATTTATACAGGGCTTGTTTTCCGGAATAATTTATCAATTCATTATATGCTGGATTAGTACGCAATTCAACTGGAAAATATGTACATTATGTTGAGTTAGAGATTCTCGGACCAAGGATTATTTTTAAGAAAGCTCAAATTTAGATTAATTTTTCAACGACCTATTTGGCGATATATATTATAGCGTTCCAAGGGTGGAACCGACCTCTGTCAAGTAAGTCAAACCTAAGCCCTTCAAAATAATAATTATGGCTGGTTTATTATTTAAGGAGATAAGCTTATGGCATCCCAGGGACTCCTGTTCTCGGAACCCTCTATTGCTGAAACATGCGTATGGTGCGAGCTGTCTGAAGGCATAGACCCAGCCCAATGGGCAAATTTGTGCCGTTATATAGGCAATATGACCCTTAAGGAGTTTGAGCATGTTAAAAGAAATATCTTATCTAAACCGGTTAATATGAAAAGCAGGCAAAAAAGAATTCGTCATCGTTCCGATGATTATGTGAAAATTCCATTGGTAAGTATAGGTCCCAGTGGATTAGGTGGACAATATCAGAGAGAAACATAACATAGGATTGCCAAATGCAACGTTTGCTATTTCTTCTCTCCGCGGGCATCTTGTATTTTTGAAATACCGTCTATCGTAAGAGTCTTACGGACAACAAAGTAGTCCTCTCGCGAAATTGTTTTACCCATAGCTCCAATTGCTTCAGTAATTTGGGACGAGTTCTTGATTCCGGCAATGGCTACGTCAATACCCGGGTGCATCAGCGTAGCTGCCAGGACCAGTTGGTATATGGAAAGATCATACTTCTTCGCAAGCGGCCCAAGGCTTTGCACTGCTGTTGCAATTGCCTGGAAACGTTCGCATTGAAATTCACCGAGATGCTTTCGGAAATCGGTGAAGGTTTCACTGCCGGTGTATTTGCCCGTGAGTAGTCCCTTGTGCAAAGGTGAATAAACCATTACGCCGATATTTTCCGCCTCACAATAAGGTAACAGGTCACTTTCGATCTCGGTATCAATCAGACTATAAAGCGGTTGAACCGCGTCATAGTCACCGAAATGCCGATGTGCCCGAAGCTGCTCAACCGTGTGATTACTCACTCCATAACTGCGTATCTTTCCCTGCTTCTTGAGTGAATCCAAAGCACCGGCTACATCCGCTAAAGGTGTCAGCGGGTCGAACATATGAAGCAGATAAAGGTCAATTGTCTCAATACACATACGTTGCAGTTGCAAATCACAGCGTTGTCGTATGTGCTCAGGCGACAGGTCCGGGTAACGTGATGCATCCGGATTAAAATGATTGAATACTTTGGTACAGATAACGGCATTTTTATGTGATTTCTCAGCTAAAAATTCTCCGAGAACCGTTTCAGCGTAACCATCTCCGTAGGCATCTGCAGTATCGAAGAAGTTTATCCCGGCATCGTAAGCTGTGTTCATTGCGGCCAGTACATCCGATTTGGATTGTTCACCCCAGAAACGAGGACTTAATTGCCATGTGCCAAAACATATTGGTGAGACTTCCAGCCCCGTGGCACCGAAAACAATACGTATGCTCATTTTATACTCCTTGTTCTGCTCTTTTATTTTCCGGTTATCAACCTTCAGAATTATATCTTCTAACATTAGATTTGTCATGGAACGAATTAATCGGCTGTAGTATGATACTTGTGAAGTTGAATTACGACATCTGATTTTATTATAATATATACGGTAAAATTAGCTGCCGTGAAATTAATTAGACTTCGAAATATCTTCTTTGAAATATTTGGCTTATAATGACAAAAGGAATGAGAGCGAAGGTTTGACTGGATATGGGTATCGACTTTAGTTGGAGGCATACGTTATGAAAACGCTTACTCGAAGATCACTCCTTAAGGGTACAGCAGGATTGATTGCATCAACAATTACCTTCCCGTATGTTATCCCTTTTTCGGCCTTGGGTAAAGATGGATCAATTGCCCCGAGTGAGCGTCTTACAATGGGTGCTATTGGTCTAGGCGGTCAGGGCATGCACAATCTGCGAAATTTTCTTACCTGTGTTGACCTGCGCATTCTGGCCGTTTGTGATGTCGATACGAACCACCGTCTCAGTGCAAAGAAAGAAGTTGATTCCGCATATGGCAACAAAGACTGCGACGCATACAACGATTTCCGCAAGATACTTAATCGAGACGATATTGATACGGTGCTGATAGCGACGCCGGACCACTGGCACGCTATGATTTCAATTGAAGCCGCAAAGGCAGGCAAAGACATCTATTGCGAAAAACCTATTTCCCTGACTATCGCTGAAGGCAGAGTTGTTGCTGATACGATGAAACGACTTACAACCGTCTATCAGTCCGGAACTCAGCGGCGAAGCAATGCTTGTTTTCGATTTGGAGTGGACATCGCTCGCAGCGGTATGCTCGGCAAACTTCATACTCTGCATTGCTACTATCATAACGGCCCGACATGTCCTCCACAGAAAACGGAGCCTGTCCCAAAAGGCTTCGACTATGATAAATGGCTCGGACCCGCCCCCTTTGAAGCCTACACACCCAGAAGATGCCACGGCAGTTTTCGATGGTTATATGATTACTCCGGCGGACAGTTAACCGACCTTGGAGCGCACTTTAACGATCTGGCCCAGTGGGCAAATGACAGCCAATATACGGGGCCGACAGAGTACGAAGGTTGGGCCGAGTTTCCCAGGGACGGTCTGTTCAATACACCTGTGTGCTTCGAGGTAGTTGCAACGTATTCGGATGGCGTGAAGATGATTTATCACGACGAGACCGAGCCCGGCAGGGGACCCAGAGGTAACAAATTCGTCGGCACCGATGGCTGGGTTAGCGTCGATGACACCGGCAAGATTACCGCTTCAAGCGAAGCTATTATGCAGAAGGTAAACTTTATGCAGAAAGGCTATGCGTTTATGATGGGCCACCATCGCAATTTTCTCGATTGTGTTAAGAGCCGCAGCCTGCCGATATCCAATGCCGAAGTCTCGCATCGTTCTGTTACGACTTGCCACGCTGGTAATATCTGCCTGAGGTTAGGGCGAAAACTGCGATGGGACCCGGACAGCGAGCGATTTCTTAATGATGACATGGCCAACAGGATGCTCGCAAGAGCGATGAGGTCGCCATGGTCTTTATAGAAGCAGATCAATTAGGGCACCATCGAATCCAGCCTGCACGTCTGTTTGTCAGGGATTAGGTGATTTGCTCAAGCGTCGATCAACTCCCATATTCGATTAAGCGATGCAATGGTTTTTTGCAATGCGGCATCGTTATCCATGTTGCGTAATTC
>JACNGQ010000340.1 GCA_014384025.1 Planctomycetota bacterium
CCATTGCACCAGCTTGAAAAGTGTTACCTTTGGGCATATGAAATTGAACCAGGCCGATATTTATATTTTAATATTCCCAATATGGAGTTTACCCTCGATGTTAGCTCACTTGCTTCCCTGTCGGGGGATATTCGGATTTCGAGTTTAGGCTATATAAATTCTACGAATTCTTACGTACGAATTTATAAGCCTTTTATGCAAAACAAAGCCAATTTCAGAAACGCCAAAATGAACATAACTATAGTCTTGATAAGCAATTACGAGATTTTATCCCGCTCACCGGGCAAAAAAACAAAGCCAATTCAAAGCCAATTCAAACCCAATTTAAGCCAAAACAAAGCCAATTTAAGCCAATTCAAACCCAATCAAAGCCAATTTTTTCAAAGACAGACCGGCCTAACCCCGGAGCCGCTGAGGTGGTCCCATAAAAAATTCGACCCGTTTGACAATTTATCAGGGCAATATTTGCACCTGACACATTCACTTCTTATACTTTTAGTAGGAGAAAATGCGTCACAATTGTTTCTTTGGGGAAATCTGTTCTTTCGTACAAAAAGGCATATAGCTCATTATTTTTGAGGGGAGGTAATGCTATGAAAAAGAGAAAGACAAATCAACTGAAATTGTGGGCAATTGGTGTTCTGGCGATTGTACTACTCGCCGCCGCACCGTCCGCCTGGGCCGTGTACCTCAGTTTTGATGGTGAGGCACACTTTGAAGGTATGATAGACATAGGATGCGACGAAGGCACCACACACCTTCTCGATGAGGACGACATAGGCATAGAAGGCATAAATATATGGGCTGATACGACAGTCAATCTTTATACCGACGTTTCAGAGTACATATATGTCTTCCCAGGCGGAGTTTTGAACATCTTCTATTGTGGCAACGTTGAATGGGGGATAAGTCTTCTTAAAGGCGATGAGTTGCCATATCCGACCGTGACAGTCTATGGCAAAAACTTTGCTGTGGATAATGTAGATGTGCCTGATGGGACAAATCAATTCTTGCCTGTGTCCGTGTACCCAGGAAGTTTATTGACCGGAACATATGGAAACGGCGTACCGATTTATCTGTATTTTATAAGCGATATACCCGTTTATCTGCAGCCTCCTCCCTCTGATGACTCCGAGCTAACGATTGATATTAAGCCCGGCAGCGATGAAAACGTTATAAACCTCAAGTCCTGTGGTGTTGTACCGGTCGCAGTCTTAACGACAGACGATTTCAACGCCGGTACTCTTGTCCCTGACTACTCCATATTATTCGCTGGAGCTTCGCCGGTTCGTAGTTCGCTTTGCGATGTAGATAATGATGGCGATATGGATATGCTGTTTCACTTCAGAACGCAGAAGCTGGACCTGGACGAAAACAGCACAGAAGCTACATTGACGGCCATGTTGAAGGGTGTAAGTATGCTCAGTAGTGCAACTGCTGGAGATGTCATGGAAGGTACTGACAAAGTGAAGATTATGTCATCCAAAAAATATAGCTCTTCGGACAAACATGCTCCTAAGCCTAAGCGATATACCTCGAAGCATAAGCAATCGAGTCGGAACCACAAAGAATCGGATCGGAACAACAAAGAATCGGGCCGGAACAACAAAGAATCGGATCGGAACAACAAAGAATCGAATCGGAACCATAAAGACCGATAATTACAGTACATACAAAGGGCTGCGAGTTTCCGCTCGCAGCCCTATTCTTAAAAATATGCCTCTTCTTTCCTCGATAACAGGCAGACTCCGACAAATAATAACACCATACCTGCAATCTGCATTACTGTAACGCCCTCTCTTAAAATCAAAAAACCAAGCAATGCCGCGAAAAAAGGCGTCGAAAGTTCCATAGCGGAAACCTGAGCGGCTTTAATCCGCTTCATGCTTTCATAATATAGTATCGTACCCACCCCGACTATAATTCCGACCAGAATTTGATGGATATTGGAAACCACCAGCGAAGACTTAAACGACAAATAAACAACAAATACCACCGACGCGATTAAATACCTGTAAAAGGTAACAACTCCGGCGTTAAGCCCTCGTAGATATTTCCTTGTCACGATTGCCGTTGTTGCCCAGGCCGCCGTTGCCATCAGCACATAAATATCTCCGACCGTGCCTAACTTTACCATTGATAAATTCTCAACCGTCTTCGTCGTTACAAAAATCCCCGCGACTATCATAATAATTATGCCTGTGTAATCATATTTTGTCAGCTTGTCTTCCTTTAGGAAAAAGAATCCTATCAAAACAATAAATACAGGCTGCATATGACCTATCATGACAGCGTTAAGAACGGAAATTTTCGTTAAGGCAAAAAAGTACAGCAAATCCCCGGTCAATGTCCCCGCTATTGCTATATAAAGAATCGTTGAAAACTGATTTTTGCTGACCTTAAGCTTTCTCGCACCGGTAATAAGAACGTACAAAAAGGCTGTAAAAACGACAACTATCGCCCTGATTGCCGAGGTCTGAAGAAAATCAGAGTCCGCATAAGCTAATTTCGCCAAAATAGGCTCCAGCGACCACATTACGCTGGCTCCCACTATTGCCAATATGCCTGTTTTCTTCGAGTTCATAATTGCCTGAAATATTCGAAATAATAGCCGGAAATATCAAATGTCATAACCGGAATAATCCGATATAAAAAAGCGGATTTTTTGATAGCATATTTATACACGCAAGGCAAGAGGGTAAATTTAACAGATTTTAGTATCACAACCACTCATTCCCTATATGTATGGAATGTTGTCGGAAAGTACTTGTAATAAATCGGATTGTATATTAGATTTAATATAGAGGGTGAAACTATGCATATTGACTCATATAAATTCGGTAAAATCATTATAAACGGTGTGGAATACAGCAGTGACTGCATAATCTTTGGAGATTCTGTCAAGCCCAACTGGCGGCGAAAGCGGGGTCATTCGCTGTCCGATAAGGATTTGCAGCCTGTCATTAACAATAAGCCAACCGTATTAATAGTCGGAAGCGGCAAATCAGGGAAGATGATAATACCGAATGAGACCCGACATTTTCTGCTGGAAGAAGAAATCCTGCTGGAAATAGATGATACTAACAAGGCCGTCGAGCGGTTTAATGAACTCTCGAAAACGGGTGTCAATATTGCCGCCGCACTGCATTTGGCCTGTTAATATATCATTAGCAGCGAAGCTACTTTTCGGATTCTTTCTCCGGCTTCATTACTTCTCCGGTCATAGGAACAAATCGCACAGGCATAACATTCTCCTTGCGAATTTTGCCCTCTTTGTCCTTTGTTACGACCACCAGATACTGAAAGCCCTGCGGACTGCCGTAAGGCAATATCATCCTGCCACCCGGTTTAATTTGTTCGAGCAGCGGCTCGGGTATGCGCCCAGCCGCAGCGGTACCGATAATCGCATCAAACGGCGCCTCTTCTTTCCAGCCGAAAAATCCGTCACCGAACCTGGTGAATACGTTCGAGTAGCCGAGTTCCTCCAGGTCCTTTTTCGCCCTTTTAGCCAGCCCTTCTACAATCTCAATAGTATATACCTTCTCTGCAATCTCGGCACACACCGCGGCCTGATAACCTGAGCCCGTGCCGATTTCAAGGACTTTGGAATTTGGTTTGAGCTGTAACGCCTCGGTCATAAAGGCCACGATGTAAGGCTGGCTTATCGTTTGGTCGAAGCCGATAGGCAATGGAGAATCGGCGTAGGCATAGCGCTGCTCTAAGAATCGAACAAAAGCGTGGCGGGGAACGGTTCGCATCGCCTTTAACACATTCGGATCCTTTACATCTCTTGCCTGGATTTGCCTGGCCACCATTCTTTCCCGTTCTTCGGTCCGCTCGGCAAAGGCCGGATGTTCATGCTCAAGACGCAGTGGTTCCTTCTCGTCCGGGGCTTTTTGCTCTTGCCCGGCCTGCCGGCTCGGCTCGACTGCCGCCTGGTTCGCCTGGGCCTCCTGCGAAGCTACAATCTCCTCAGGCTCCTTCGCACAGCCGGTCCCGGAAACAACAGTAAATATTCCCGGCACTATGACCAGACACAAAGCCACATATAACCACTTTTTAAACCGCCAAAGATTTGTTGCAGCCATTTTATTTCCCTCCAATTCTTTTATACGAATTCTTTTTTAGAATTGGCCTCGGCCGCCCTGTATTTCTTCAATACTTCAGGGTAAAACTTCTCCCGGTATTATACCATGCATCTCGCAAACGCAGTCAAATAAAATGAACATTATTACATCTGAACTGCGTATAATGAGCAGCCATAAGTATAAATTACATGCTGTTAAGCCGTACAGGGGTAAAAATGGAAATAATTCTAATCACATTTGCCGTCATAATCGCAAGCTCTATCGGCACATTGACCGGCTTTGGGACCTCGACCCTTATGGTTCCGGTTATGCTTTCATTTTATCCTGTCCCACAGACGCTCCTTTTCGTCGGAATTATTCACTGGTTCGGCAACATCTGGAAATTGCTCCTTTTCAGAAAGGGTTTCCAATGGAAGCTGATTCTCAGTTTCGGCATCCCGGGAATAGCCGCCACGTATCTCGGCGCCTCGTTGGTATTCGAAATCTCTACGGTTTTTTGTCGAGGATATTGGGCTCTTTCCTGATTATTTACGTAATTTACCTGTTCGCCAAAAGCTCTTTCAAAATCAAACAAAGCCTTCTGGCCGGTGCCTGCGGCGGTGCTCTCTCGGGCTTCTTTGCCGGCCTCTTTGGAATGGGCGGTGCAATCCGCGGCCTTTTCTTAACCTCCTTCGATTTACCAAAAGCCGTTTATATTGCCACCGCAGGAGCCATTGCCCTGACGATTGACACAACCCGTCTTGCGACCTACATCAAGAATGACGCACGGTTGCCTCATTTACTTTTGTGGGGCCTGCTGATATTCGTTCCTGCTTCTTTCCTCGGCGCAAAAATAGCCAAGTCTGTCGTTGATAAAATCCCACAGGAACATTTTAGAAAAGTAGTCGCCGCCTTCCTACTCATTATGGGCATAAAATTACTTTTATTTTCGGTCTAAAATCCGTCGAAGGAATCTCTATTTGATTTTTTAAGCTTGCTTTCAATCCTAACAACCAATCAAAAAGTCGAAGGGCTAATATCTTATGCCTTTTGTACTTTTAATTTTCCCTTGCCCACAATTTGGATCCCGACAATAATATCTTTCAGAGCGGCAGGTCATTAACCTTGATCAATACCAAAGTGACGCCCTGTCAGAAGCATTTTGAATGAAAGTATCTTATAAATACATGAATAATCTCGAATAGATATGTTCACTTGCCCGGACTGCAAAACAACATTAAACAAACACGGAAACACATTCGGTCTTTTCTGGGTATGCCCCTCATGTAACGGACGGGCCCTTACCCTCGAAGTCATCAGAAAAACAATACCCCGCCAGATGGTCAATCGGCTGTGGCAGAGAGTTCGCTCCGGGCAATATGCAGGAGACAGACAATGCCCAGCATGCAGGCACAGAATGCATGAAGTTCCAATTATAGATAAGGAAGAGACCGAATATATCGATATCTGTACGAGATGTCATTTCATCTGGTTTGATCCTCACGAATTCGAACATATCCCTAAAGTCGAAATACAAAAGTCTCAAGGGCCTCCACTATCTATTGAGGCAAGGGAAGCCCTGGCATTGGCACGTCTTGATTCGCTCAAAAAAGAGCTGGAACACAACGACCAGAATTCAAGGACTGGTCCTGACCACTGGTGGGAGGTTGTTCTTGCACTCTTTGGAATGCCTGCAGAGTACAACTACACTCCTCTTAAACATAGGCCCATAGTAACGTGGTCGCTGGCTGCTGCAATTGTCTTAGTAAGTTTCATCGCCTTTCAGAATCTTAGAGCTGCCGTCGCGAATTTTGGAATGATTCCCGACCAGTTCACACGATACTTTGGATTCACGTTGCTTAGCTCTTTCTTCTTGCATGGCGGCTATCTGCATTTGATTGGAAATCTCTATTTTCTGATGGTTTTTGGTGATAACACTGAGGACATCCTCGGAAAACGTAATTATTTCATTCTTATCGCAACAGCAACAATTGTCGGACATATTGCTCATATTCTTGGTGATCCACGCTCAACGATTTCCTGTATCGGAGCAAGTGGAGGGATATCAGGTATCCTCACATACTATTGCCTGCGATTTTCAAAAGCCAAAGTCGGCATTATTTTGTTGTATCGGTGGATTCGCCTTCCCGTAGGTTTCATGCTGGCTATATGGATTATATTTCAGATACTTGGAGCATACAAGCAGATAGCAGGTTTCAGCAATGTTTCAGCGCTCGCGCATCTTGGAGGTGCTTCTATAGGAATCCTCTTCTGGTGGAAGACCAAAAAGTCATTTTCAAAAACTGCCCCCACATAACAATATCCCTCAGGTGTAATCTGCAAAAACCGCTTCTTGAAGTTTTGCCATTATAGCACAAGGCCGCCTATATGCCAAAATTTTTTGCAAAAAACCACTTGCATAGCGGATAAAAGCCAATATAATTATCGAAAATGTATCTTATCTATTACGAGATACGAGTTGCGGGCGTAGCTCAGTGGTAGAGCGTCACGTTGCCAACGTGAATGTCGTGAGTT
>JACNGQ010000200.1:0-17334 GCA_014384025.1 Planctomycetota bacterium
GCCTCAACAGTATTTTAAACGAGCCGCCTAATTGCGGGTTTTTAGAGTGGACTCATTATTGACATTTTTTATTATGATGTTTATCTTTGCGATATGCCAAGAAACGCGAGAATAGTAATACCGCATTGCTCAACAGAAAGGAGTGTACTCCTTTTTCTTCTCTGCTTTATATTTAGCTGCATTATGCCTGTAGCCGAGGCAATCTTCGGTTCGGCTCCGGCCGGAAGAGCGGGGCGCCCTTTAAGTTCTTCAGAAAGGTCTGCTTACGAAGATTACAAAGATCGAAAAGCTCTGGAGGCCTACGAGAAAAGGAACGCTGAAATCGATTCACGGATACGAGACGATGTGATGCCAAGCCATAATAATGCGGCTTTGCTTTACTACCAAGCATTCCTGTTAACGCCTGAACTAGATAATCAGGCTATTTTAGATAAGATTTACGACGTTTATGGAGGTGCCGAGCCTGATAAACAGACAAGAACATTTCTTGGCAAATGCGTGCCAGCTTTTGAATTGTTCGAAATTGCTTCCCTAATGACGCAATGTACATGGGGAGTATGGTCTGAAGCACAAAACAGCCGTATTTTTCTGCTGCGAAAGATGCGTCATCTTAGTTACATTATTTCAGTAGATGCTTCTACCCTCTCTGCAGATGGTCATTATCGTGCAGCTCTGGAAAGATGTATGATGTTGCGTCGAATTGCTAGGCATCTCAGCTATGATTCAGAACTACATATACGCTCAAGTACGTACGATGATATAGCATTAAGAACGATTTGTCGTATTCTTGGTGAAATGCCACCCAATGCTGATGTTCTTGCGTGGTTTCAAGGTCAACTTGCTATGTTCCAGGAATCAACAACTTTCCTGGAAAGAACATTGCAACGATAC
The DNA here is from genome assembly GCA_014384025.1 of Planctomycetota bacterium. Lineage (GTDB taxonomy): Bacteria > Planctomycetota > Phycisphaerae > Sedimentisphaerales > Anaerobacaceae > NIOZ-UU13. The sequence goes on from JACNGQ010000200.1 coordinate 892, forward strand.
CTAAAAGCTAAAATGGATATGATCCACTCATATTCGATTGCGAGTCTCAGAGGCATGCTCCAAAAGACGGCGACTGATGAACAGGTCAGGCAAAACATCCGAGACATGACAGATGAACAAATTCGGGATCAAGCTATCGAAACTGTGCAGGGTCCTTTCGGTTCAGTTTTTGCGATACTACGCAGTGATAAGAGTGCAGAACAAAAGCATGCCGAAATCCAGCAACTTGCCAATCATACGGTGAAGACAAATCCCAAGGTGCGTATGATGCTTCCTACTATATATAATGATGAATTGGGAAAAGATATTATTGGCCTTATAGTTGGAATAGGCCCTGAAATGACGGAAGAACAGAAGCTGTCCAAAATGCATAAGATCATCGATAAGCGCGTAGCGCCAGATGCAATTAGGCTATTAACGAAACTCTCTAATGCCCTGGAACGGGAGATTGACCTTGGCTTTTTAGCAGATAGCGAAATGACTGACGAACAAAGACTTGCCGAAATGCAAAAATTTCTCTATGAGCTGCGTGAGGTATATCGTATCGAGAGAGCATTTGGATTACCATGGCATGTGATTGACGCGCTATATGAATCTCAAGTTGAGCACTCGGCTCAGATAAATAGTATTAAGGCTGCTGTTGAGATTTACCTTATTGTGGCGAAAACAGGACAGTTACCTAAAACTCTTCCGGATGGCTTGCCAAAAGATCCTGTTACTGGCCGGAACTTAGTATATGAGATTACAGATGAAGGCATTGACCTTCGTTGCCAGGGCGAAGAATTTCTAAAACGCAAGAAAAAATACCTCGAATTCAAGGTCAAGAAGTAAAGCGGAAGAAAGTTTTAATTCTGATAATTAATGACCAGCATATTTTGTCGCATGGCTCCCGTGCCCCGTCGCTCGTCTCTTGAAGAGCAAATCCCGTCTGAGCCGGAACAGCTTTGGCCAAACAAATACCAGCAAACTTCCAAACCCACAGAGGACATCAGAGCAAAAGACACAAGTGCAAAAGAGCAAAAGATTAAAAGATAAAGTACAGCATTTAGTCAGTTAATTCCAAATACGTAGTGTCGGCCTGCGCCGGCTTATCCCAAATATCATTTTTTTCGTATGAACCTCTGCGCACGCCTGCCCTGAATATCTCCAAGGTAGAGATTCCCCTGTGAATCCAATGCAACGGCATGGAGCCAGAGCAGTCGTGGTCTGTGATGAACCGTTGCCTGAAAACAATATGCTGGGATTAAGAGAACGTGAGTTTTCCTCTTAAAACTGAATTGAATTGCCGATTGTGACGTCATCGATGAAAGCGGCGCCCTGCCCCACATATGCCAATCCGTATGATATCCTAAACGCTTCCTGAGGAACTTTCGCCGAAATACTGTATTTCTGCCACTTATCAGAAGTAATTATCTCCTGGCGGAATATGTTCGGAGCATTTCTGGCATCTATCGAAAGCCACAGGTATGCTATTCCATTGACTGCGCGAACTGCTGCATTAAATTGTATTGTTTGGCCTCTGAAATCATCCGCCTTTAACGATTGGGTAATATTACCACAAGCTTCACCGAAAGCTTTGCCCGGGACTCTCTTAATCATTCCACAGGTGGCGCCTTTATACGGTTGTTCATGTGAGCCTGTGGTCTGATACTCCACTCTTGACCGGCCGCTCTGGATTTGCCAGTCCCTGAGCCTTCCATCCTCAATTTCCTCAAAGTCAAGATTGGAAGCTTCCGGCAGCCTTTCGACGGTTTCTCTTATACTGCCTCCTTTGGCCTGGATGGCAGTGACAGTTGATTCGATGAACAGTATGGCATCGTACGCCGAGGGAAGCAGATAAGCTATGGGGCCTGTTTTACGAGGCGCATTGAAATATTTAGAGACGGCTCCTTTTGGCAGAGAGCGAAGATTGACAACAGCCATATCGAGCCCCGCTTCGGCGAGAAGGGCTTCAACAGATCTCTTAGGCGCACCCAAGTCTTGATCCGTATCATCAGGTAAAAGTCCTGCTGAATTTCGATTGTTAAGCAAGCCAAAGACCACCATGTCTTTACCGAAGGCCCGGCGAAGGTAGTCACCCATACATCCTGAGCCGCGTGTTGTCAGAACGTGAGCATTGGCCGCCCACAGAATTATCTTAGCTCCTTTTTCGTAATCCACGAGCCAGCGCACGTTCTCGGCCATACCTTTGTCGCGAAAATCAGTAGCTTTTGATCTACTTGGCAAGAGGCTCCGAAACTCAATATACTGCAAGAGGACTCTGGCGTGCTTAACGGCCAGACTCCATTGTTTATGTTCCAGAATATTCTGCTCAGAAGGAGTTTTTTGATTCAATACGGGCTTATTATTCTCCAAATAAGTTATCAGGGTTTCGATTTCTTCTTTGGCACTGTATTTTTCCTCCTTTGGGCTTTTTCTGAATTGATCTGCAGTCCACGGATTCATTAGAACCGACAGCAACTTGTCAAAGTCGTGGCTGCCGTTTATTTTTCTCAGATAATTATAGACTGCTTCGGCCGAACCGCCGGCGACCCTAACATCAAAGCCATAGAATTTTATTTTCTTTTCATGAGTAGAATTATACTGACACATCCACTTTACCATGGCAAGAATTTCTTCTGTGTTCCATGCGGCATAAACCAACGCCCCCAGAGCTCTTTCAGGGTCACCATCGCCGGTAAGTATATAATCATTTAATTCGAGAGCACCGGGGAAAGTAGCTTCTATAGCAAAGACAGTAAAATCCATTTCATTTACCAAAAACTCAACCATCCTATGCTTGACTCGAGAGAAACTACCGTTACAATGCGCGGCTTCTCCTAGGGCGACTATACGTGCATCTCCGATCACAGCTTTGAGAGGCTGCATATCATCGAAGCCCGAACCTGTTTCAAGGGTATTCAGATGAACAGCATTTTCTTTTAGCCAGGTATGCAATTCAGCCGTCTCTTCTACCGAGAGTTCCGGTGACCCAGAAAAGTACTGTATCAATGATCTGACATGTTCTATACGTACACCGAGAAACCAAAAGATTCCTAATGTAATGCCGACAAGTAAGATGCCTGTTATAAGTAATATCTTCTTTCTGATCTGAGCTTGAATTTTCTTCATAAGCTGTATACGATTAAATTCCAGGCAAATTGTTACCCACTACACAGGAAATCAGGATTGAATGCTCTTTTTACGACTTTTCCTTAAGAGGAAAGGAAATATCATTTTTTCGGTGAAAATTTCTGCGCCCGTTTACCCTGAATATCTCCAAGGTAGAGATTCCCTTTTGAATCGAATGCAATAGCATGGACCCAATCGAGCTCACCGGATTTTCCCGGAGGTGTCGTTGTCTTTTCAAGAGTTATACGTGACAGAACTTTACCTTCAATATCCAATTTCACTAATACTTCATCCGGCGGCGGAAGGACAATACATTTGCCATTATCATCCTTTTTAACAGAAGAACCACAGGCCCAAATCTCATCATTTTTCATCATACAAAGGCCCCAGGGTGTAACAACATCCGCCCATACATAAAGCAGTTTACCCTTGGTATCGAAGACCTGTACACGAGCGTTTTCCCTGTCGGCAACATATAACCGATCATGAGAATCTGCTATAATCGAATGAGGCAGAGCAAACTGACCCGGCCCATCGCCTTCTTGTCCCCACTGGTTTACATACTTACCATTCGCGTCAAAATGAACAACCCTTCTATTGCCATATCCGTCGGAGACAAAAATGTCACCGCTCGGAAGTATCGCCATATCGGTCGGCTTGTCGAAGTGACCCTTGTCTGTACCGGCAATACCAGGTTCACCAAGCGTCAACAGCAGCTTGCCCTTGGGGCTGTACTTGCGAACAACGTGTTCGGAAATATTGGCTGTCCAAATATTTCCATCAGGTCCTATTCTGATAAAATGCGAACCGCTTGAATCCTCCATATACCAAGCGTGCAGCAGAGCTCCATCGGTCTTATAAACCTGAACGGTAGGCTGGCTGCGAGTAAAAATATAAATTTGATCCTGCTTATCTACAGCGATGCCGGCCATCTGAGCCCAATTGAAACGGTCCGGTTTCTTAGGCCATGTGGTATCAACAACGTAATGTATATTATCACCCTGTTGAATCAGAGACGGCTGCGACAGGGTGTTGCTGAACATAGTCAATAACAACATTATAACAACAATGTATGAAAATGAACGCACGGAACACACTCCTTTCTAATATCACACATTTTCAGATACGACGAACGGCTTGCGGTATTTTCGTGAAATAAGCCTGTTCGCTTCTTCACTCATTGTGCCGGTGAATCTCTCTGTATCGGGATTCATTTTCAGCATTGCACCCAACGCAAGCAATTTTTTATTGACTCCAAGTTCATTGGCGGATAGATGCTCAATCAGGCGTTCGAACGACTCAGAAAATTCCCCCTTGCTTTTAATGACCTGGCGGATTTCGTTATTGTGTTTGTGTTTCCCAACCTGATATGAGATGTTTGCCAAATGAACCAGCCCGCAGGAAAGATGTCCCTCCAGGGCATCCGTCAGCAGTTCCTTGGTCTTGCGGCTGCGAACTACACTGATAAAGTTCTCTTTGCAATCGGGTTGTGTGCGGGTGAATTCCTTTATTAACTTTTCTTGATTATCGAAAGCCGCCCCGTCTTTCACATAACCACCTTCGCATTGCACTACGAATCCTGTTCGTATCCCGCGGAACTTATCCATAGTTACCCCTGCGTTCTTTTCCCAGTTCGATTGTCTAAACGACTTATCGCGAGGCAGGCCGCGAACTTCAAAAATAATAGGTGCCGGCTCATAATCCAACAGGGTGATCATAGTATTGGGGGTCTGTCCATCGTCATCATAGCCCAGACGTGCCCCAATACTTATTGCTCGCTTCGGCAGCGAATTCTTCCTTACGGCCCAGCGACAACCATCCATAGCATGAATGCCCATATTTCCCAGATCGCCGTTACCGGTATCCCAGTCCCAATGCCAGTCATAATGCAAATGCTCGCGCATCAGCGGTTTCTTCGGAGCCGGGCCGCACCAGAGATTGTAATCGCACGACTTGGGTGTGGATTGTGGCCCATTCACCTTACCGATGCTCGTCCTCGGCCTGTAGTTAATCCCGTACACGCACTTAATTTTCCCCAGATTACCACCCCATATGTACTCAAGCGATTCCTGAATCGCGCCGCTGTTTCGAGGTCCATGAACCGCCTGTACTATGCGATTGTACTTATGCATGGCCTCGACCATCTTGCGACCCTCAAAGATGTTATGTGAGGCCGGCTTTTGAACGAACACGTCTTTTCCCGACTGACAGGCCATAATCGTCATCAGCGAATGCCAATGATTAGGTGTTGTTATAGAGACAGCATCGATTTCCTTATCATCCAACAGGTCACGAAAATCCCTGTATGCCTTAACTTTCTCGCCTCGCTTACGAAATTCGTTCAATTCATAATCGAGGTGGTTTTCATCACAGTCACACAAAGCTGCAATACGGACACCCGGAATTTTTCTAAAGTCCCGGATATCACCTCGTCCCTTGCCCCCGATTTTGATGAACGAACCGATTCCGATTACGCCAATGCGAATATCATTATTGGCACCCAAAACTCGATAACCCGGCAAAGATAACGCCGAGCCGATTGCTGCCGATGCCTTCAAAAACTCCCTGCGGTTCATATATTTTCTCCTGAAAAATGCAGCCAAGATTAAAATTTCATGATGAGTAATTATTCCATTGTTTACCTACTGCTGAAACGTCTATTTATGAATGAATCCGTTGAAAGAAAACAGCTTAATCCAATGTAGGCCATACTATCCGGCCTTCGGCCTGGGCGAGAGTATTTTCATAAGAGCCATAGAATTCACTGTTACAATCCAGCCAGAGCGTTAAACGATGAAAATCCTCCTTTGACAGCTTAACACCGTAATGTCGCTCATCCATAAAATCTAATAACTTAGACGATCGAGCTCCAAATTTGCCTGCGATTGACCTGATACCGCCGTGAACTCCCGTATTGATTGAACCATTACTCACGTGGAAATAGAAACCGTACTTCTCAGCGAGATTATTGTATGAACGTGTCCATCCGTTTTCACCTTCGATCACTCCTGCCAGATCAGATGCTTTCTCTTTACTATGGCAGCTAACGCAATTGCGATCCAAAGCCGGCTGAACAAGCCGTACATAATTGAAAGGATTGGAGCCATCTACATCAGGTTTTATTTTCGAAGGGGCCCGCTTAAGAGCCAGCGTTGTAACAGTAGATTGTTTCGATGTACGGCGTTTCGGCTCGTGACAACCCAGGCAAGTCATTTGCTCACCAGGGTGTACATAAGTACCGGACCTCATAGACTGAATTGCCATTCCTCTGTCATCAATGGCCTGAAAATATATCATCTTGCCGACCGGCGCCTCAAAATAAGCGCTTCCATCAATCTCTACAGGTACTGTTCCGAGAACCGACCTGGCATTTGTCTGGTTGGCAATTCCGATACGGGGCTGATTCGGAGGAGCTGTCGTCTTTGGTAATACCTGAATAATTCGCAGCGCGGCAACTTTAGCGCCCTTTGGCCACTCAAAGTCACTGTCGTAAACGTTGACAACCGTGATGGTTTCCTTTGTATATTCAGCGCCGGCCTTGGCGATATCTGCGGCTGTCTGGACTGTCCTGGTGGGAATCACGGGTGGTTTCTTTCGAGGATGCAGTGGAATCGGACTCATGGACGGGATTAACGGGTCACGGTAAATAAGCTCTTTGTTACCAAAGCGGTCTATCCAGTAAATACCCTGGTTCTTTGCATCACGGTCGTACACACACAGATAGTCATCTTCACTAAGCGGCCACGGAGTTCCGTAAACCATACAGTCTTTTATTGGTTTGATGTGCCTTTCGGCTTCCGGCAAAGGTACATCAGGCGTCAGACGAGTAAGCTGCGACATTGCGCCATCGTCACTGAGCTGCTGGTCAATCATAACCAGCGAGCCGAAGGCGTTACCATGGTGCGCAGCAGCGGTGGCAACGAATTTGTGCGAACCTGGAATGGCACGAATGCTCATCTCCATCCATGGCCTAAGCTCACGCCGTAAAGGATAGTTCCCGTGAAGCGAGCGAGGGTCCCGACCGTCCGGAAAACATGTCCATATGTGATGTGCGACATTAGTATCTCTGTCCACATAATCCCAGCGGGTATATGCTATCATACCGTCATTTGTGACACTCGGATGCCACTCATGTGTTTCATGGTAACTCAGCATAATTATATCACTGCCGTCCGGGGCCATTGAGTGCATTGCATACGTTGGGCAATGCCGGCCGCAACGAAGGTATCCGCCCCGCCGCTCCGAGATAAAAACGATTCGACCGCTGGGCAAAAAACAAGGATCGAAGTCATTCCCCGGGCCATCGGTCAATTGTACCAGTCCGATACCGTCAGAATTGATCTTGAAAATATGAAAACTGCTCTCAGGTGTCCACTGCAAATCCTTTCCCTGGCCCTGGGTATAGGCAAAGAGAATCTCCTGTCCGTCATAAGAAAGTTCAGGCGAGAGGAAGGCCCCCGGTTTAAGTGTACGACCCTTGAGCCGCCCCCTTTCGACAACAGCATCTTTCAGAAGATTAGTCAGTTTGGGCTCGGAACCGAACGGGTTGGACAGAACATACACCCCCCCTCCGGCAATTGCATTGAATCCGTAGTACTGGTCACACATGTGAAACACGCCGCCCGGATGGTGACGCTTAATGAACAATATTTTATCAAAATCCAATAAAGGATTACAAAACTCCATCCGACGAACTGTCCATCGTGTATCAAGGTATATTCTGCGGCGAACATCAACGTCCACATTGTCAACCTGCTTCAGAGATGATATTTTAGCCTCAAACCGCTTTAGTTCCGTTACCAACGGTTCCAGGCGGGAGTTGGAAGCTGACATGCGGCGCAAACGCTCAGCAAGCTTATAAGCCCGCGCAATAATCTGCCTTGTGTGTTCAAATGAAAAATTATTACGTTTATCTTGTTGCAATTGACCTTGGACTTGTCCGTCACGTTCAATCCAGTCAGCCTCCACCAGTTTGCGCATCGACACACCAACCTCAGTCGTATTAATCGAACCAAAGGAAACCTGGACAGTGAGTATGAAAAATGCCACCCATAGATATAGTTGAAATGTGTGTCTTTTCATATAATAATCTCCAGCATAAAAGTCGGCAATTTATTATACCATAGTTAGAAATTGTGTTAATAAATAAATCTCAAGTAATACTCCTCATTCGGCAATTTACTTTAAAAAGACCTTCATTATATTAGGATTTCTCACTTGCGAAGGTAAATATAACCGGCAGCTTTGCTGTTCTTAACATAGGGACAAATAAAGCGCAGAAAAAAAGGAGACTTAGGCATTCATTTTGAATTCATTGTAGCCTGTCTCCTTATTGCGATGTGCCGTTATACACGCTACCGCGGATAGTGCTATCAGACCAACTGATCTCAGTATGCACTCGCAACGAATATATTGTAAAAGAAAAATACAAATAAATCAAGAAATATTTAATTTTTACAATGCTTTTTAGAAAAAAACTGCGAACACAAAAAAACTTTTGTCTTAATTTTAGTTTGCAGCCTGCAAATAAGTACTTTAGACGTCATTTTGTTGCTTTATGAAAATTAACGTTACCTTAGCATTAACAAATATTTATAACAGCCGTTTGAGGATTAATAGGACACACAAACAATCTCACATGAGCAATTCCCATGTTTTCACCGGACTTGGTAAGCAGGCAAAATAGTTAAAAGACATTTCAGTAATACCACAAAACAGTTGTTATTATTATTCAGTTACTTAACATATATAGTTCTTATCAGTACACTATTTGGGCCTGAAAAGACTGTCATAAGCTGGTTGTCCTTGCTATAATATAAATCTGAATGAGCATAACGGCCTAAACTGATATAAACTCTACAGATCGTCATTACGACGAGAGCATTAGTAAATGTAAAAGATAAAAATCTCTGAAACACATAATAAGGAGAAAATTGATGAAAGACCCAAAAGCCAATTCAGTGAATAAGACAAAGAGGATGAACCGGAGAGATTTTCTGGCTGGTGCCGCCACGGCCACTGCTTTCACTATTGTACCTCGCCACGTACTCGGCGGTAATGGCAATACCGCACCCAGCGAAAAGGTTAACGTCGCCATCATCGGCACGGGCGGCCAGGGTATCGTCAATATGAAACAACTCTTCAACGAACCCGATGTCCATATCGCCGCCCTTTGTGACATCAACGAACTCAGTGACTATAGTATGTTCTACTATGGCGGCACAGCCGGTCTGAAACCTGCCCTGAACCTGGTCCGACAAAAGTACGGCCAACCCTGTCCGACATATCACAATTATAATCAAATGCTGGATGCCGAAGACATCGACGCAGTCCTTGTCGCCACGCCGGATCATTCTCATGCTGTGGTTAGTCTTGCCGTCATCACTAAAGGTAAACACCTCTACTGTGAAAAACCACTCTGCCGCACTGTTTACGAAACCCGCGTAGTCACCGAAGCCGCCCGCAAAGCCGGAGTTGCTACTCAACTCGGCAATTTCGGACACTCCAGCGAAGATATTCGTCTGGCCTGCGAGTGGATCTGGGACGGTGCGATCGGTGACGTCCACGATGTTCACGCATGGACCAGCACAGGAGCCAACCGTTGGACCAGTTTCAAGGACCGACCCAAAGAAACTCCTCCCGTACCCGCCGGCTTCGATTGGCAGCGCTGGCTTGAGCCAGTACCTCCACGCCCATATCATCCCGACTACGCACCCGTTCGCTGGCGGGCCTGGTGGCAGTTTGGCTCCGGTACGATAGGCGATTTTGCATGTCACCATCTGGACCCGGCCTTCTGGGCACTCAAACTGGACAAAAGCTCTACCTTCAGCGTCGAGGCCAGCTCTTCCGGCATCAGTGAAGAGAACTGTCCGGCCGCATCTCTCATATACTTTGATTTCCCTGCCCGTGCCGATATGAGACCTGTACGCATTACCTGGTATGAAGGCGGACTTATGCCCCCGCGCCCTGCAGTGCTTGAAGCAGGAAGAAACCTCGGCGATAATGGTATCCTCTATATCGGAACAAAGGGAGCTATCCTCGGTGAGGGTTGGTCAAGATCACCCCGCATTATCCCCGAATCCAAAATGAGGGCATATAAGAGGCCTCCCAAGACCCTGCCTCGTGCAAAAGGACATCACCGCAACTGGCTCGATGCCTGCAAAGGAAAAGGCCGGCCAAGCACTCATTTCGACTACGCCGGCCCTTTGACTGAATTCACTCTGATGGGCAACGTAGCCCTCCGCGCCGGTAAGAAACTTGATTTTGACTGGAAGAACATGAAAATAACAAATGTTCCTGATGCCAATAAATTCATCAAACCGAACTATCGTGAAGGTTGGACTATATAGGTGAGAATTCGGGGCAAGTTTACTATTAGGAACCGGACATTGTGTAGAAGATTAATATATCTGATTTTCGTGACAGTTTGTACTGTATTTACTCTCGGTTCGTCTTCACCGAGACAGCCAAAAGTAATAATAGTACAGGATGAAATGCCTCAAATGAAAGTTTTGGCAAAATTCCTGCGGGAAAATGGCAGGCTGTCGGTAGCGATAACAGATCAAAGCTCTTTCCCCAAAGACCTCTCTGCTTATAATGCGGTAATTGTTTTTATCCATGGGGACCTTCAAGAGAATACGGAAAATTCAATTATCAACTACACCAAAAAAGGCGGAAAGCTTATATGCTTGCATCACTCCATCAGCAGCAAAAAGGCCCAAAATAAGCACTATTTTGATTTCCTTGGAATACAACTGGACAATGGGCCGATGGAAAAGGGTGGATATAAATGGAAAGAATCAAGCTGGTCGTTAGTCAATCTGAACTCGAAGCACTTTATCACAAATTTTGATGTAAACTGGGAAGAAAAAGTCTCTTACACCCCTTCGGACTCTCCGAGCTCAAAAAGAGCATACCCATGCATTAATCTAAAGCACAATTCAGAAGTCTTCATTAATCACAAATTTACTGACGGCAGGGAAAAGGTTGTCCTGTGTGGAATAGTATATCATGATAAGGAAAGTGACAAAACCTACATGCAGGACAGAGGAGCATGGATCAAGAGACAAGGCAAGGGAACTATATTATATTTCATGCCGGGACATACTGCATCAGACTATGAGAACAAGAATATCTCCCAAATGATTCTGAACGCCATAAGATGGCCTGCAAGACCAATTAGCTGATGATAAGAAAGGCCGTGTATATTGAAGAAGGATCAGCAAGATCATAACTGTACACAGGATAATCTGGCAAAAGGATTGCCAACATTCACTGCATCAGCTCCAGAAATTCTTGCAAAAGAAAAGGCTGATTTGGCAGAACTCCAGACCAAAGGTCTTCTGGCGCGGTGGAAGGGTTATTTTGGCAAAACAGGACCCGGTTGGCTTCAGAGTGCCCTTGTGCTCGGCAGTGGAAGTGCCATGGCTTCTCTTTTTGCAGGTGCTTTTCTCCAGTATCAATTGCTTTGGGTTCAGCCGTTGGCAATGGTACTGGGCATCGTCATATTCGCAGCCATGTCATATCAAACCTTATCCACCGGAGTCCGGCCCTTTGACGCAATGAAGCGTTACATCCATCCTGTTGTTGCCTGGAGCTGGGCAATTGGAGCATTGTTGGCAACGATAATATGGCATTTACCCCAATACGCACTGGCCGCCGGAATGACTGATGATATGATAAAGGCAATTACCGGCTGGCAGCCCTCATCACCCACCTCGCAGACGGTTGTCTTGATTTGTATCGGACTCTGTGTCCTGACCGTATCAACTCTTGCCACATGGAGCTATGGCAGCGGGCATAAAGGAGTCAGATTCTATGAACACACCCTCAAAGGTCTGGTCTGGATGATTATCCTCGCTTTCACAATCGTGATAGTACGCCGGGCAATAGAAGGAGGCGTCCAGTGGGGCAAACTCTTCAAAGGATTCTTACCACTGCATATTCCAAAAGATCCGCGGGGAGTTTCTATTGTAATGGCGGCTTTTAGCGCAGCTACGGGGATAAACGCCACATTTCTTTTCCCTTATACTCTACTTGCAAGAGGATGGGGCGCCGAACACAGAGGCTTATCCAGATTCGATCTGATAACCGGCATGCTGCTGCCGTTTTGTATCGCAACGTCATTAATGGTCATCGCAACCGGATGTACGATTTATGACCCTGAACAATTTGCTTCGGGTTCCACAAAACTCTCACCAATCACAGTCGCCGCCATGCTTGAGTCCGCAGGATTAAGCATGTTCTTTTCAAGGATCGTTTTTGGCCTGGGAATACTGGGCATGGCTCTGAGCTCGATTACTATGCATATGCTCATCTGTGGCTTTGCCGCCTGTGAGGTATTCGGTGTCGAACCGGGCGGATGGCGTTACAGGCTGGCCTGCCTGATTCCTGCACCCGGTGTAGTCGGTGTCGTACTCTGGGGATATATAGGGCCATGGATCGCCATACCTGCCTCGGCGATTTGCGGCCTGATGCTGCCCATCGCCTTCATTGCCTTCTTCATCCTCAATAACAGTAAAAGGTATCTCGGCAAAGACAAACCAACAGGCATCAAAGCATTAGTTTGGAATATCGCGATGCTTATCTCCATCGGCGCCACCATAGCCAGCATAGTCTATTATCTTCATTCAGTAATACGACAGTACTTATAAAGTACATCCCAGTTATTTTGTGAATGCAAAACCTCCGGCTATTCAGGTTCATCCTTTCTCAGGGCCTGAACTGCTCCATATTGCCTTGATGTTGTCTCTAATCCGCTCGCCTCGATACATTCTCATAAAATATCGTTGAATTCTTAATCCGTTCGACTCGGCGAGTATCACTGCTTTCGCATTATCGACAGGTATATCGATAAATACCGATTCTGCTGTGCAATGCGCCAAAGCATCATGCAATAAAACTGAGCCGGCATCCTCAGTAGCTATACATGGACCTATCTGGATAGCATTGGCTCCGGGACGGCTCATGATAAATCCCTCTATTTTATCCTCCTTCCGAACGACATGTATGTCATCCGGAAATTCCTCGAATAAACTGCTAAGCATTTTCCCGCGATTAGTCCCGCTCATCCGCTCGTCAAACTCAATTATACTTGCATATATCGCCGGGGCAGCCTTGGTTATAAGTGCCCCCCTTTTTCCTGATGGCGCTATACCTTCGAACCGGGCTAATTGGTATTCCGGCGTAAAACCCAATTTCTCATAGATAGGCTGACCAGCAGAAGTTGCATCAAGACGAACTGTCTTCACTTTTCTCTTATCAAGATAATTTAGTGAATATCTCAACAGTTCTGTGCCGATACCTTTACCGCGTACATCCACATCTACCAGGACCATGGCTATCCAGGCCAGACTGCCAAAGACACAGGTAGCAGTAGTTCCAACTGCCCCCCCACCATGTTCGGCAACAAAACAGCCTTCGGGTTCAAGCTTAAGAAAACGCAGTATATCCGATTCGGTTTGGTTCCATCCCGCCTGCCGGGTTAATCTCAACCCAAGCTGAACATCGTCGATTGTCATCTGCCTGATCTTTATCATTTTGGCCGATTCTAACAAATTTACAGTATGTTCAACAGCTTTGATTTACGAATGATATAGATACTCGGGAAACAGAGGCTTAATACATCTATATTAGAATAATTCAGCCGAAAAACTCGAATTCCTTAGGTACATTTGATATAATATTAAATATAAATTTTCTAAGACAATGTTCTTAATTTGAACGTGTCAACTTTAACGAGGAGACCTTTTTGGGAGCATAAGATAAATGAAAAATATAAAAAGACGTGTTTTTTTGAAGATGGCGGCCATGGGTGCTGTGGTGGGTATAACTGGAGTTTCATTAGGTACAGAGAAAACCAGGAAACCCAACTTCGTTTTCATCATTGCCGATGACTGCACTTTTCGCGACATCGGCTGCTACGGCGGGCAGGCATATACACCGAACATCGACAAACTTGCATCTGAAGGAATGCTTTTTACACAATGTTTCCAGGCCGCGCCAATGTGCTCACCGACACGGCACAATATCTATACAGGCCTGTACCCGGTTAAGAGCGGCGCTTATCCTAATCACACCTTTGCCAAAGAGGGTACCAAAAGCGTTGTCCACTATCTAAAACCGCTCGGCTATCGTGTAGCATTAAGCGGTAAAAGGCATATCAAACCGGATGAAATATTTCCTTTCGAATATTCAGGCAAAGGAAATAATCCAGACTTCGCAGCTCTCGATAAGTTCGTAAGCGAGTGCAAAGAAGGTGAAACGCCCTTCTGCCTGTTCGCCTGTTCCAACGAACCGCATTCACCATGGGACAAAGGCGATGCCTCACGCTATGATGCGGCTAAATTGAAACTGCCCCTCTACTTTGTTGATACTAAAGAGACACGTGAGAATATGACGAGATATCTCGCGGAGATTACATATTATGATGGGCAGGTCGGCCAGGCCCTCACACTTCTGGATAAATACGACCTTACGGATAATACCCTGGTGATAGTAGTCAGCGAACAGGGCTCGAGTTTTCCATTTGGAAAATGGACCTGTTATGACACGGGACTGCAATCTGCCTTTATTACACGCTGGCCGGGCAAAATCAAACCCGGCACAATCAACAATGCATTGATAGAATACGTCGACGTCCTGCCTACATATATAGAGGCCGCAGGCCAAACACCGCCGTCGGTACTCGACGGAAAGAGTCTCTTGCCGGTTTTGCTTGGAAAAGCAAAAGAACATAAGAAATATGTTTTCGGTGAGATGACCACGCGAGGTATCATCAATGGCTCCGAGCATTTCGGCATTCGTTCGATTCGCTCAAGCAGATTTAAATACGTCTGGAACTTCACGCCGGATACAAAATTCCAGAACGCCTGCACTAACTCAAACATCTTCAAGTCATGGCAGGATAAGGCGGCAACCGATACCGATGCTGCTGACAAGGTTCGACGTTACGAACACAGACCGGCCGAAGAACTATATGACATCACGAAAGACCAATACGAGTGGAACAATCTGGCCGACAACCCTAAATACGCAGGAGTCAAAGCAGGATTAAGAAGACGTCTGCAGGAATGGATGGAAGCCATGGGCGACAAAGGTCAGCAGACCGAACTCGAAGCATTAGAGCACCAGGCCAAAAATATGCCTTCAAAAAGTAAGCAATCGGCTGCAAATCCCAAACAAGCCTCGGAAAGAAGGAAAACAAGACAGAGAAAGAAAAGAACCGGTAATCTTTAAGATAATTTGAAGAACTAAATACCAAATCCAATCAACTCATCATCCGTCAAAGCATCTGCCTTCGGATTTGGTACGAGAAAATACGTCGCCTTGCAGCCGGGGTCGGCATATTCCGTAAGGATCAGTTTTATGTTGGCTTTGCCCGCCGCGTTGTAATTATTTGGATTCCAGAATTTAGCCTCACAGGTTAAGCCATTGGGGCGGATAGAATCATCTTTGCCGGACAGCTTTAGAGAAGATGGGTCAAGCCACATGAGTCTCATTATTTCAGGATCGAAATCTTTTTGGCGTTCAGGATTCAAACAAAATAACATAGGGCCACGCATAACAGCAACACGCCCCGCCTGACTCTTCCTTCCTTTTACCAACCTCAGCGACATCGGCATTTGCAGCCTGACTTCGTCACCGGCTTTCCACTTCCGGCTAACCATAAAGAATGAGCCACCACCGGCAGTCATCTTGGTTGTATCTCCATTAATCGTGATATTTGCTTTCTCACACCAACGTGGAATCCGCAAATACAACGGAAAACGAGTTGGCTTTGATGGCTTGAGGTGAATAACCACGTTACCCGAATTCGGATAATCTGTTGCTTGATGAACCTCAAGGGACAGGCCTTTTTTGAGATTTAAGGTAGCCGAAGACCGAGCATACATATTTATCGCTAATCCCTCATTCCTGTGATAGTAAATCATACCCGGCAGTTCAGCAATAATTCGCCTGAAATTACACGGGCAACAATAAGTATCACCGTCGAAATACACACGCGGCCCCTCGAAGGGTGCGTAATATCTTAGACGACGGCCATCGGGAGATTGTGCAGCAAACAATCCATTATATATCGTTCGCTCCATTATATCACCATAGATGGATTCACCTTCAATCTGAAACATAGTATCCAGCCATCGAACCAGATAGGCAGTGGCACACGTCTCACCCAACTTAAAAAATCCCTGCTGATTACTATGCCAGCATTCTTGATAACCGCAAAGGCCCGGTATCAGCAACCCATCTTGTCGAACTAAAAATTCAAAGGTCTTCCGCGACTGGCTCATCAATCCCGGATTCGGCTGTATATTGTGTAATCTTAATTGC
>JACNGQ010000200.1:17965-32325 GCA_014384025.1 Planctomycetota bacterium
GCATTATTGTTTATGGTGATATCAATCCTTCGGCCAATTTCACCCTCGATTTTAACATGGTCAATATTAAGCGGAGAAAGTTTCTCTATTGCATATATTGTATTACTTGTGACGCCGATAAATAACAGCACTAATAAAGTTAAGCCTGTCTTGATTTTCTTTTGTTTGTCCATAATGATGTCTCCTGACTGAAGTGCATATTGTACTCTTACTTAGTTTGCAAATCAACGTAAATAGAAATCCTATGAATCGAACCTCGACTCAATCATTTTATATTTGAAAAATTAAGTTTCTTATGCTAATCTTTTTACATGAACAAAGCAGTTGAAAAAAGCCGCATATCACATGAATTTTCATATAATAAGGGGATCGTAAAGGAGCAAAATATGAACAAAGAACAGACAAGAGCGCACACAGCCTGGCTCGTCGGATTTATTATTTGTTTGTGCCTGTTTCCTGCGCTAATTTTGAAGGGCGAAACGGCAAAAGAAATCCTCGACACAAGTGGGATTAAAGGCGGCCTGATAGTACATCTGGGTTGTGGAAACGCAGCACTGACAGCCCAGTTACGCGCCGGTGAACAATACTTTGTCCACGGCCTCGATATGAACCGGGTAGAAGTCGCCACGGCTCGAAATAATATTATTGAACAAGGGATCTATGGTCCTGTGAGCGTCGATCAATGGGATGGAGAGCACCTGCCTTACGCCGACAATCTTGTTAATCTTATTATAGCCGATGAACCTGAAAATATCTCTGAAACTGAATTGCTTCGGGCGCTGGCCCCGGAGGGCATCGCTTTGCTCCGGCAAAATGGACAATGGAAAAAAGTGAGCAAGCCCCGGCCGGCGGAAATGGACGAGTGGACACACTACTTCCACGGCCCGGACGGTAACCCGGTGGCTAAGGATTCCATTGTCGGCCCGCCGGAAAGACTTCAGTGGGTTGGAAGCCCCCGTTGGTCGCGTCACCATGACCATATGGCCAGCATGACCTCACTTGTTTCTACCGGTGGACGCCTCTTCTACATCTTTGACGAAGGTCCTACAGTTTCGATCCAGCTTCCGTCCCAATGGCGGCTCATCGCACGTGACGCGTTTAACGGGATTATACTTTGGAAACGCAATATCAACCAGTGGAACACCCAGCAGTATCCTCTCAAGAGCGGCCCGGCGCATCTTCTGCGCCGTCTCGTCGCGGTTGGCCAGCGCGTCTATGTCACTCTCGGCATCGACGCACCGGTAACGGCACTTGACGCCGCAAGCGGAAAGACGGTACTTACTTATCAAGACAGTGAATACACCCGGGAAATCGTAGTTTCCGAAGGTGTCGCATTCTTTGTAACCGATAATTCACGATCCATCCTCCCCGACTGGCGACGCAAAGATACTTATGTCTGGGCAAACACACAAAAGGCTAACCCGGGCTGGGGATGGAAGGGAACTCCACGCAAGATACTCGCTTACGAAGCCGACTCCGGTAATCCTTTATGGCAGGCCGAAGCTCCCGTAGCTCCTTGCTCAATGGCGGTAGATACTGAACATCTCGTCTTCCACGACGGAAATAAACTGGTTTGTCTGGACCGGCGCCACGGCAACACTCTCTGGGAAAGTGAGCCGACACCAACCGGATTACCCGTTCACACAAGTACAGGGCCCCGAGTATTGATCTACAAAGATGTTGTTCTTCTGGCAGCCAATACAGGAAAAATGTCCGGCTTCTCAGCTAAGGACGGAAAGAAGCTCTGGGAGCAAACGCACCGGCCCAGTGGTCATCAATCCTTAAAAGACCTGATTGTAATAAATGGCTTGGTCTGGACAGGCTCTATCGCAGGCAATCAAAACGATGGTGCCTTTGCAGGCTATGATGCAATCACCGGAAACCTGGCCAGGGAATTTCCGGCAGATGTAAAAGTGCACTGGTTCCACCACCGCTGCTACCCATCCAAAGCAACAAGCGATTATTTGATTACAGCACGTAACGGTACTGAGTTCATTGATCTGACAGCCCAGCACTGGAAGCCGCACCACTGGGTACGCGGTGGCTGTATTTACGGTGTGATGCCGTGTAACGGAATGACCTATGCCCCAATGGACTCCTGCGGTTGTCAGTTGGAAGCCAAACTCACAGGCTTCAAAGCTCTTGCCTCCGGCCCCGGCCCACAAATAACCAAAGCAGTCCTTACAACTCAAAGCCGTCTTGAACGGGGACCTGCCTACGGCAAGCCAACCGGTCCGTCAGCCGGGACTGCAGACTGGCCTACTTATCGACACGATGAAAGTCGCAGCGGCGCCACTTCTGTCACCGTTTCCGGCGAACTGAAACAAAACTGGCAGGCAAAATTATCTGGTCGCCTAAGTGCGCCAACCATTGCCGCCGGCAAACTATTCGTCGCCTCCATTGATACTCATACCCTGTATGCTCTGGACGCACAAACTGGTCGTAAACTATGGTCTTATACCACGGGTGGGCGAATCGACTCCCCGCCAACCTATTACAAAGGTCTTACCCTCTTCGGCTCTGTAGATGGATATGTTTACGCCCTCCGCGCCGGCGACGGCATACTGGCCTGGCGTTTCCGCGCCGCCCCGGTTGACCGCCGCATGATGGCCTGGGAACAGCTTGAATCAGCCTGGCCGGTCCACGGCAGCGTATTGGTCCACAACAATGTGCTGTACTGTACGGCCGGTCGAAATATGTACATCGATGGTGGGATTCATTTCCTGCGCCTTGACCCCGCCACCGGTAAACTGCTCGGTGAAACGGTCATGAATGACAAAGACCCCGAGACCGGCGAAGATATGCACTTAGCTTACCTGAAGAAGACCCAGGGAAACAACATGCCGGTAGCCCATTCCGATATTTTGACTTGTGACGGACGGCATATCTGGATGCGCTCGCAAAAAATCACTTTCGATGGCAAACGGCTTGAAATCGGCCTCGAGAATGTAGAAGAACAGAATCCGGAAGACTTTCATATCTTCTGCCAAAACGGCTTTTTGGACGACTCATATTTCTTCCGCTCTTACTGGACCTTCGGACGCCGCGTTACCGGCGGATACGGTGGATGGTACAAGGCCGGACGTCTTGTGCCCTCGGGTCGTATTCTCTGTTTCGATGAAAAAAATGTTTATGGATTTGGACGCAAGCCGGAGTATATGGTCAACTCATCTGTACTGGAATACCGGATTTTTTCCGCCGACAAGGTAGTTACCCGACAGGCTATTGAACGAATTGGCAAGGCCGAGCGAGCAATGAACACACGCTCAAGCCAGAAAAACGCTAATTCATCCGACTGGCGCCTGCGCTCTTTCTTCCCGGACAAGGACCTGAGCGCCGCAACTTTCCAATGGACTCTTGAGCAACCGGCGCTCATAGCCCGCGCCATGACAGCGGCCGCAGATAAACTCTTCATCGCCGGACCGCCCGACCTGCTCGATGAACGGCAGGCTTTCCATTCCCCCGATGACCCTGAAGTTCAAGCTAAGCTAAAGCGCCAGGCCGAAGCCCTTGACGGCCGGGCCGGGGGACAGCTATGGGTCCTCACTAAAGCCGATGGAAAACTGGTTAGTCGCTTTGCTTTGGATACTATCCCTGTTTTCGACGGCATGGCCGCTGCAGGGGAAAGCCTCTACATCACCACCGTAGATGGACGCGTGATGTGCCTTACCGGAAAGCAAGGCGCTCCTCTGCGCAAGGCCGGTGATAAGCCTTCTCAGGTCATCTGGGACAAACCCGAAGACCCCGGCTATCTGCTTGCTCCTGAAGAAAATAAGGAAGGTGACTTCGATAAAGTGGCTCGCTGTCAGGTTGTCTCTTCGAAACTGGGCTATCGCCTGCGGAGCACAGGCAAAAAGCAGGTAGGCATAGCAGTTAAGGAACTGGACAGGCCAATCACCGGCTCTGTCACTTTCAAAACCAGTATGAAGGCTGTTCCAAGTGCTGATGGTTTGCTCAGCAACGGATATCTCGCTTTCGGCAATGGCGCTATGGACACCAGGCTTATCAAGTGCGGCGCGCGTCTAAAAGCAAAGCAAATCTCGATTGTTCAGGGGCCGTTACTCAAAGGCAAACCCAGTACCACCAAAATCAATATCTACGACAATCAAAGCTTGGAAATCGTCGTGAAGGTTAACCTAAAAACCCAAAAGATTATTTATACGGCCAATGGAGTGGTGATGGAGACCGAAATACAAAGCCCTCTGCATTCCATCACTCACGTTGGATATGTCATAAACAGCGCGCTCATTGACTTCGCACCTGTAGAAGTGGAATGATCAGTGATTACACAACTTGTACTTAAAAGCGGATGTGTTCTCCTGCCGAGTAGAGAAGTTTCTTCCACAGACTCAGTTAGTCGCCTTTGTTTGTGCGAAGAAGTTCCCCGCTTTTCTTGTCCCAGATAATGGTGCGAACCTTCATTCGGTGGTCACCGTGACAATCCGTGCAGACTATTTTCTCAGGATCGGTTTTATCGACGGCCAGCTCTTTCCAGCGATCAACCACCTTTTGCGGCGGGACATCATCAGACTCATGGCAGTCTTTGCCTTTACAGGAAGTATTCGCCCCTTCTGATTTCTTTTTCAGCCAGTTAGCGATTATCTTCCTGGGTGAAATATCATGAGTTTTATGGCAGCTTCGACAGAGGGGATCGATTTTGTCCGCTGAATATAAGGTCTCAGGGGGAGTTATATTGTTTTCGTCGTTTTGATGTGCGGAAGATTCACCGTGACAATTGAAGCAGCCGACATTGACCTTGGCATGGCTGTTAGCTATAAATTCGGTCTGGTAGTTTGCATGGCAGACAAAGCAGGCTGTGTTCTCATTTGCAGCCTGGGTGTTTGCCGCAGCAAAAGCTTGTTGCTCCTCGCTCGGTTCATCAAGGAGTAATGGAGCGATTGAATCGATAACAAGGGGTGGAAGTCCTCCTGTAGTTTTGGCTTCATTTTCAATTATAGGGGCCGTTTGGGTTTCAGCCGGCTCAGATTCGGTTGTGCATATACAGCTCAGAAGAGGTGTGATCGAAAACATTAGGAGTATTACAAATATTCTTAAAAAGTCATTGTCTCTTTTCATTTACTGTCCTTGTGAGATTGTCCACATCTAACGAAACCATATACAGATCACACTGCAATTCTTTTTTTACAGGAATGATTCACCGAGCTAAACAAAAGCACCGAGTATCAAACGTATTCCCAGTCTTTAAGCCACTGATAGTTCGACGGCAGTGAAGCCCAGGCACTCTTCATAGCCCTGTCGAGTTCGGCTTTTTCTTTCGAGTCAAGTTCGCGACGTTCCTTAACGGCACGTGCGACATTATCAACCTGCTGGACACTGATAAGCCCCGCTATAGGAGCAGTTATGGCCGGGTTACAAAGGATATAACGAATGGCCAGCCGTGCAAGATTATTGTCTTGTTGAGAGTATGGACTGTCCGGCGAGCTGTCACCTTTGAACAGAGAATTGCTGGCAAATGGTTTAATGCCGAACCAGCCAACGTCATACTTCCTGAGAGTCGCCCAAAGACCTGATTCATCGGTGACGAGTTTGCTGTTCGCGGTATATGGTGTCAGGATGACTTCAACCTGCTCGGAATACTTTTCGATGATTTTCTTAAGATTGGTCCTGTTGTGTGATGAAAAACCGATAAAACGGGCACGGCCTGTTTTTTTCGCCAAATCGAGGGCCTTAGCTGCCTCTTCGACCTCTGATTCAGTATGACGGCTGCTGTCAACAAGCAAACTGATTCGCCATATATCAACGTAGTCAAGGCCGGCCTCTTTCATTCCTTCGTCGAGACCTTGTATGAGCTTCTCGGCTGAGCGCCATTCTTCGAAGCGGCTTTCCTTGATGTGCCATGAATAACCGAAGAACATCTTGTCCCGACGGCCTTTAAGGGCCTTGGCGTAGGCGAGAATTTCCTCGCGGCAGCATGCGTCAACGTAGTTAATGCCGCGATCGATACAACGGGTAACAACATCATGGCGATTCTTCTGGAAGTCACTCCGGTCGATGTCCGTGGTCATCCAGCCTTCCGGTTCGCTGCCGCCGATTATTTTTACGAGACGCTTCCAGTGACCGCCGAGACTAACAGCGGAAATCATAAGGCCGGTCCGGCCGCAGCGGCGATATTCCATATCGGAGTTGTAATTAAGTATCTTGCCCGAATCTACCGCGCCAAGACTGTTTGAAAGAGAAATCCCGGCACCAATAGCAGCACCGGCCACCGCACTTTCTCGAATGAACTGACGACGTGTAAGCTTATCACTCATTCTAAAACCTCCCTACTTACTCCCGTTTGTTCCGGGACATTATTTAAGTTGATAGTTTTCATTCGGTTCGTTCAGAATGACTTCTGTATCTTCGGTTACTCATAGTACCATAGATTTATTCTGATATCAAGAGAGTGATGTATAATTTTAAAATGCCAACAATCTTAACGTATTTTCGTATTACATACACATATATGTTCTCTTGCTATCTGCGCCAAATATAGTATATACTCATTTATCAGAGCCTCCTGTAATAAAAGCTGTTACGGTTGTAATCAAATAACCACAAATTACAGCAAATTGGTGAAGTAAGGGTTAAATAGTTTCTCTCAACCCGAGCATGAAAGGGAACCGATGAAAACTTCCTGGCAAACAATCCAAAAGATCACAGTTGTAATTATCTGTTGTACAAGCCTGTTGACTGCTCAACCCACCGAGTTCGGCAGGCTAAGTGCCACTGGGCTTCGTTGCGAACATACCCGCAATCCGGTCGGCCTTGGTCAGGCGACGCCAAGCTTTGAGTGGCGTATGCAATCTAAACGGCGATATGTGAATCAGTCGGCATATCAAATTCGAGTAGCATCCGGTATCGAACGCTTGAAAACTGGTACAATCGATCTTTGGGACAGCGGGCGAGTTAACTCAGACCGGTCACATAATATTGTGTACGGCGGCAGTCCGCTTCAATCTTCGCATCGTTACTACTGGACTGTCCGAGTATGGGACCAGACAGGTGAAATGGCAAACTGGAGCCAACCAGCCACTTTCGTCACCGGATTACTTCCCGGCGACGATTGGCAGGCCAAATGGATCTCTGCGAATCGAACCGATAAAGACCCTCTGCCCATCTTTCGAAAATCTGTTCGACTTAATAAACCCATCAAAAACGCGATAATCCATATATGCGGTTTAGGTCATTACGAGCTGAGCATAAACGGCCGGCGTGCAGGGGATTACCAGATGGACCCGGGCTGGACGAACTATCGCAAGACGTGCCTCTACAGCTCGTACGACGTAACAAATTTGCTTGAACCCGGTGAAAATGTGATAGGTGTGATGCTCGGCAATGGCATGTACAACGTGCCCGGCGGACGTTACACAAAGTTCAAGGGCTCATTCGGACCGCCGAAACTGATTTGCCAAATGCACGTCACTTTCCTCGATGGTTCAACTCAGGTAATTTCTTCAGACGAAACGTGGAAATATACCTTCGGGCCGATAGTATTCACATGTATCTTCGGCGGTGAGGATTATGATGCAAGATCAGAGCAGGCTGGTTGGGACCGACCAGGCTTTGATGACCGTTCGTGGTCCACTGCCAGACTCTGCGATGGTCCCGGCGGCAATCTTGTTGCTCAGTATGCGCCGCCAATTAAAGTCGCTGATTATCTCCCGGCTGTGGCAATACAGCGCCTTGAAGATGGTCAATACGAGGTTGATTGCGGAACTAACCTGTCTGCCCGGCCGCTGATAAAAGTAAGAGGAGCCTCCGGCAGCCGGGTTATAATAAAAGTTGCCGAAAAACGCGGCCAGCCGTGGACACTTAACAAAGGCCACGTTTATAATTATACACTTAAGGGTAAAGGTGATGAAGTCTTTCGACCCCGCTTTACATATTTCAGCTTCCAGTACCTGTATATTTCGGGTGTTGACCGGCCTGAAGACGGTAAGAGTCAGCCCGGACGAACATTACTTTTGGAAGCGGGCAGCGAATTCCTCACAAGTTCAGCACCTTCGGTCGGCGGATTCGAATGCTCAAATCCACTTCTTAATGATATCAATGCCATGATCGACCGTTCGGTGCGTAGTAACCTGCAAAGCGTTCTAACCGATTGTCCCCATCGTGAGAAACTTGGCTGGCTTGAAGTAGCCCATTTGATGGGACCTTCGATTTTCTACCACCGCGATGTCCAGTATCTTTACAGGAAAATCTGTCATGATACAACTGAGTCGCAACTGGACAACGGAATGGTTCCGGATATCGCGCCGGAATACACACGCTTTAGCGGTGGTTTCTTCGAATCGCCTGAATGGGGCAGCGCCTGTGTGCAATTGCCGAATCTGCTATATAAATGGTACGGCGATTATGCTATCGAACAGCAGCAGTATGAGACAATGAAGAGATATACACTCTATCTGGCCTCAACAAGAAACGAAAAAGGACTTGTCAAAGCGGGATTGGGAGATTGGTACGACTGGACACCGCAGGATGGTCACAAAGGCGCATCCCAGCTTACACCGGGCGAATTGCCCGCCACGGCGTTTCTGTATGATAACGCCCGAATTCTAAGCAGTCTTGCCGACAGGATAAATAAAAAAACTGATGCCTCGAAGTTTGACGTTCTCGCTCGGCAGGTACGAAAGGACTTCATCAGGGCCTATTATAAACCTGATGAATACTCTGTCGCCACGGGTTCTCAGGCATCTCTGGCAACGGCGCTTTATTTCGACCTCGTACCAGAAGAAGACCGGGAAAACGTGCTGGCCAATCTGGTAGCAAAACTCGAAGAAGCACAGTATCGCCAGAGCACCGGGGAAGTCTGCTTTCGCATGTTGGTACAGGCACTTGCACAAGCCGGCCGCTCTGATGTGGTTTATAAAATGATTAATCGCACTAATATACCCGGCTATGGCAATATGTTAAAATATGGTTTTAAAACACTTTCAGAAAGCTGGGACAAGCCGGGTTCATCGATGAACCATTGCATGTTCGGCCATATCCAGGAATGGTTTCAGAACTCAATACTCGGTATTCGGCAATCCCCCGATTCCGTCGGCTTCAAGCACTTAATTCTCCGGCCGGAACCTGTCGGCGATCTGACCTTTGCCTCAGGACACTATGACAGCATTTATGGTCGAATTGTAAGTCGGTGGGGAATCGAAAATGGCCGCTTTTCTTGGAAGGTTACTGTGCCCCCAAACACCACCGCCGAAGTTCATGTACCGACAACCGATATAGAAAAAGTTACCGAAAACCGCCACCCCGCCGCCCGAGCCCAAGGCGTATCGTTTCTGCGCACCGAACCATCTCGCGAACCGAAAAATAATATCAAATATGCTATCTTCCAAGTTGGTTCCGGAGAATACGAATTTCAGGCTCCTATTGAGTTAACTAATTAACAATAAGGAATTAAACATGATAATAAGAACACACCTACAAAGCTTTGCTCTGCTTTTTGGTATATTACTGACTTGTTCAGTACAGGGACAGGAGTGGACTCGTTTCCGAGGCCCAAATGGCCAGGGGATAAGCCAGGCCCAAACGATGCCGGTCAAATGGACGGCAAAGGATTTTAACTGGAAGGTAAAGCTTCCGGCAGGAGGCCACAGTTCACCGGTTATCTGGAACGATAAAGTATTCATAACCTGTGAGAATCCCGAGTCGGCCGGAGGTATGCTTTTGGCCCTTGATGTTTCCGACGGCCATACGTTATGGAAAAAGCAATATAAGCTTACCACTTACAAACACCACAATGACAACACCTATGCCACTGCTACACCTGTTGTAAATGCCGAACACGTTTACATCCTGTGGCAAACAAGTAAGGAAGTCATTCTCGCTGCACTCGACCATAGCAGCCATGATGTCTGGCAACGCACTTTCCCCGGAATATATTCTCGCTTTGGCCCGGGAACATCACCGATGCTTTTCAATGATATAGTTGTATTTACTCATGAGCATTGGAAAGGCCGTAAAGAATTCCAAAGCGCCTGGTTTGCTCTCGACCGAAAAACTGGTCAAACGCGCTGGACAAAAGAGCGAAATAACAGCGAGATATCATATTCAACGCCTTGTATTTACTCCCCTAAAAGTGGCGAACCTCAATTGATTTTCACCAGTTGGTCCCATGGAATTTCCGCTGTAGATCCTCATACTGGAAATGTAATATGGGAATATCAGTCTGCACTTCCGGCCCGAGTCGTAAGTTCTCCCGTTATTGCCGGTGATTTGGTAATCGGCGCCTGCGGCAAAGGCGGAGCCGGGAAACAATTATCAGCAGTCCGGGCCGGCTCCAGAGATAATTCCAAAAAGCCCGAGCTGGTTTATATCTGCACCGGCAAGTCCGCTCCCTATGTTCCGACATCTCTCGTTAAAGACGGCCTGCTCTTTACTTATCACGACCAGGGTGATGTTTCCTGTCTGCGTCTTGAGACGGGCGAAGTTCTCTGGTCTGAAAAACCGGGCGGCAGGTTCTATGGATCGCCAGTCTGGGTAAACGGTTTATTATACTGCATCAATAGAGCGGGTGACGTTAGCGTAATTAAAGCAGCCCCAAAATACGAGCTGCTGGCGATAAATTCATTAGGAGAAAAGAGCCAGGCCACCCCCGCTGTTGCAGACGGCAGGATGTACCTGCGCACATATTCACATCTAATCTCGATTGGCGACAAGACGAAATAAACAGAAGGCATGAGTTATCGCACTCGCGCCTTCTGTTTTTCTATCTTATTGAATCAGACTTTATCCCTCACGACGAAAGGTTCGCGGTAAGAACAGGTAATGTATTTGTTTGCCTTGTCCGCATTAGGCCCGACAAAACGCTCCTTCTTACGGTCGTAGGTCAACGCCGGCCCAAGGATAAATTTATCCTTTGCTGGATCGACTCCATTGGCACCCAACTGTCCCAGCACATGATAGAGCGTGTCCAGGGCGTCTGGGTGTGACTTCATACTCTCATGAACCTCATCAATGGTCGCCTCGGTTCCAGCCCGCCAGGCAATATTGGCCTGATGACAGACCGCAGTGCCGAGATGGCCGACTTCGATATCCGCCGCAAGGTCCTGCTGGCGGCCGCTGCGAACACAGTCGATAAAGTTCTGGGCATGCGCAGATCCACCATCACCTTTGTATTGGTGGATACGCTTGCCGTCTTTATCATAGGCGCCGCCGCCGCCACGAGCAATCTTAATCGCAGCATGCTCGCACTGGATGTGATTGCCGCCCCCGCGACCGAGATACGTCGCACCCTTTTTGTCGCCGCCGCGTTGTCCGGGGTGAGGAAGGTTGCGAATATCAACAACCACCGGTAGGCCATTATAATCCATCAGTGAAAAATGCATATTGGGCGTTTCGCCGTTGTCGTCCCAAGCATATCTATTACCGGCCGCAACAACTTTGGTCGGCACATCATCCCAACCCAGTATATGACGGAAGTCGTCGATGTAGTGGATTCCCCAGTTTGCCATCTCACCATCGCCCCAGTTCCACTGCCAATGCCAGTCGTAATGGAACTGTTTTCGCATCACGGGCGTCATCGGAGCCGGGCCGGCCCACAGATTGTAGTCAATTTCGCTTGGGACAGGCTGGGGTTCAGTTACTTTTCCGATTGTGTCTCTGACACCCATCCTTGAGCAGTGCACCCAGAGCACCTTGCCCCATCTGCCCGCCTTGATATCACGAGCAGCTTCCTGCGTTGAAGGGCACGAGCGATGCTGCGTCCCGGCCTCCACGATACGATTATACTTTCGGGCCGCCTCGACCATCTTGCGGCCTTCCCATATCGAATGGCTGACCGGTTTTTCCACGTAAACATGCTTGCCGGCCTGGCAGGCATAAATCGTCATCAGAGAATGCCAGTGATTGGGCGCTGCAATAACGAGGGCGTCTATGTCTTTGCGCTCAAGAAGTTTTCTGACATCGGCATAACCGGTTACAGTAGTACCGTAATCTTTTTTGCACTTATCAACCCAGCCGCCGAGAACCTTCTCGTCGGGATCGCAAATAGCCACAACATTCACCCCGGGCAGACCCTGGAAATTTTTGATGTGACCACCACCCCGGCTGCGAATACCCGCGACGGCAACGCGGACTTCATTGTTTGCACCACGGGCACTTGGGAACGAAGATAAGGCCAAAGTAGAGCCTGCTGCGGTTGAAAGACTACGTTTTAGGAATTTTCGACGAGTGATTTTGTTCATTGTATGATCCTTTTACCTATTTTAACATTTTTCAATATAAAAAATCAGAAAAGCTAATATAGCAGTTCGGCAAATTATTGTCAAGGCCGTTAATATCGACCTAAAATTGGGTTTGAATTGGGTTTGTATTGGGTTAAATTGGGTTTGTTTTGGCTTAAATTGGCTTTGAATTGGCTTTGAATTGGCTTTGTTTTTCGGCGGCCACAAAGATGAAAATTGCCATAAGACCCTGTTATATATAAGCTTATATTCATTTGTTCATTTCCAAAATTGGCTTTGTTTTGCATAAAAGGGTGTATCTGGAAATATGTTATAATTGAAAGAGTGCCTAAAGTGACTAAAGTGAGCTAAAGTTAGATTCTCGATGCTCATGATTGGTAATTCCCCTCAGGATTTTCCGTTTTGTTCCAATATTGACTATTTAGTGAGGGCAGAAAAACACTGCCTCTATAATTAGACGGGTGGACACTTTTGAGCCGAAAATTTTATCGTTTCTCGTGACCCTTGATCCGTAACCCGTTATTTGAAAAGGAGATAAAAAATTTCGAAAAATTTAATTTTTGTTTTTAAGTGTGAGCGTTTTTGAACGAAAAGTGGGAAAGTTCAAAGTGAACTAAAGTGCCTAAAGTTAAAAGTTAGAATTGTGATTGATTCCGTTCCGTCTAAGGAAAGCCGGATTTACTCCGTCAGAAGACACCGGATCTGCGATTTGTTGATTTTTTTGTGATAGTTTTTGGACTGATGCCAACTGAAAAAAATAGTTGACTGTCCCTCCGGGTGACTGACATCTTTGATGCCTGTGACTGTGACGGCGCTGTAGCTCGTGGCGATGTTGCCACCATTGACATTGAGGCCGAGGAGGCTGCCGGCAAGAAAATATCTCATTGGTAATCAGCATGCAAAATAGCCACGGGTCGGCACGCAAATCGGTCATTGAGTACGATATGGCGTGCTGAAACAATAGCGCCATAGTGAGCGTATCGAAATAGATAATTGATTAAGGTCTGTGAAAAAGCGGGTATTGGAAGAAAAACTGGGCAAAAAAAAGCATGTTTTCGATAAAATTGCCTTTGAAAAGAAATTTCTTGACCGTTCAAGGTAATTTTGGTAAGTTCATTGATGTCGTACGGGGAAATTATGTTTTTTAAGCGGTTTAATGGGAAATGTCAGATGAAAAGAAAAGTGGGTTTGTGGATTAATCATAGGAAGGCGGTCATTGTGTTTCTCGCCGGCGAAGAGGAAGAAATGAAACTGGTAAGGTCGAATGTTGAAAAACAGATACGACGTGCCGCTGGTTCACGTTCGGGTGGTTCATTTGAATCACAGGCAGTTCAATCAGATGATCGCCAACAGCGAGCGTTTACGGGACATCTCAACACTTACTACAATGAGGTAATTTCGTGTATTCGTGATGCAAAATCTATTCTGATATTTGGTCCTGGTGAGGCAAAAGGTGAACTCAAAAAACATCTCGAGCGAGAAGGGCTCGGTGGACGTATAGTTGGCGTTGAAACGGTTGACGAAATGACTGATGGTCAGATTGCGGCAAAAGCTCGACAGCACTTTCTAAATCAAAAATAGAGTTCGCCAATAGGATTGACATAGAAACACCTAACCATGTGTTCCGGTGGACGTACAAACACCTCCCGCCGTTGAACACCGCATTGGGACAAGTGAAGGTTGTAATCTCTGCCATGCTGTCGTCTATCTATACGGCTCTGTGGCCATGCAAGCATACGTGATGGGACAGCTTGATCTTTGTGGTGTTTCTGCAGAAAACCATCATGCTCTTCCTTGAAATCCTTTTGAAAATGCGATTCGTAGTCTGAAAGATCTATTTTTCAAAATTCCCTGCAAACAAGGAACTACAATTATTTTGAGCAGGACAGCAGTCTTTATAGGATAGACTATGAACCGGCAGCATCTGTTCTCCTGAGGTCGGTTTACCAAGTAAATCCGACGTAGTTATAGGATTTGTAGTCCATCCCATGTGTGATTCTTTACTGTATAAATCCTCAGTTGAATTCCTTGAGTATTTCTTTTTGTCTGGGGGTGAGTTTTTTCGGAACAGTGACGGCGACCCGAAACAGATGATCGCCCCCCTTGATTCCTTCCCCCTTGAGTCGGACCAAATTGTTAGTTGAAGTACCAGCCGGTATGGATACGGAT
>JACNGQ010000342.1 GCA_014384025.1 Planctomycetota bacterium
TAACTGGATAACAAAACAGGATTTGACTCAGTTGCACTTGGGAGTTGAATCCGCCAAAGCGGATAAAGCCATAAATACTCAATATAATTAAGAGTACCGCGCAGATTATCTCAGACCATTTACTGCTGAGACTAAATTTCGTTAATGGCCTATATATCAAAAGCCCCGAGCCTACACATAAAGCAAATAAAATGGTGAATATATCCATAGCCTTATTTCCCCCAGAAGCAATAAGACACATGATAACCATAGTGACACTGCCTGATATTATGGGAACAATAGGATTATCATAAGCTAATCTGTAACGTTTCGTTTGTACTAAAACGTTATCTGATATTTTCTCTCTTATTAAATGAGCTATCTTTTCCATTTCGTTAAAACCACCTAAGTAGATCACTTTTTCATTCTTCCGATATAACCGAATACTCACAAGACCACCGTCAGGATTTTCTATCAGCTTGATTTTAATAATATTATCCCACAAAACAGTTTGATGGCGCTTACCGCATTGCTTAATAATCCTATCCTCATTGATAAGTACTTTCATTTTGCGGAGACTTCTATTTATTAGAAGTGATTCAATTGCGAGGATAGCTGATATTATCAAAAATACTACACAAAGGGATTATAATTTCACTGATTTTGGAGTCCGAAACAAATAAAGCAAATCCCAGAGCACAAAGTACCAAAAAAGGAAACATAATCAGCATAATACGGTTTGTTTTCCGGATATGATTTTCTGAAAAATTAAATTGATTCATAAAGTCTCCTCTAACCACAACCACATTGCCCCATGAAACTCGACAAATACTACCCGCTTGGTTTCTAAATTATAATCTTTTCAGATACAGTGTAAAGAGTTTTTCACAAGTTGATTTTCTTGAATAAGGTTGTCTAAAAATATTACGGTTCAAAACAGAATTACTCCTGATAATTTTGGTATGGACTCCGGACGCCCTTGCTGATAAAATCCCTTGTCCGGAATGTTGGCAAAAATGAATCAGCAGTAAATTATTGGAGGTAATATTGTATGCTCAGAAATGTTCTATATCTGGCCGCCGGAGCGATTATTTTGTCCGGCTGTGTCGTTAACATCCAAAGAGAGGATGGCCTGCCCAAAGATTCAGAGGTCCTGCGTCATGTCGTTCTGTTCAAATTCAAGGACACCTCTTCCAGTCAGCAGATAAAAGAAATTGAGGACGCCTTCCGTGCCTTGCCGGGCAAAGTCGATGAGATATGTGATTTCGAATGGGGCACCGACGTAAGTGTTGAGAACTTTCAGCAGGGCTTTACTCACTGTTTTTTCGTAACGTTTAGAAACGAAGCCGACAGGGCCGCATACTTACCGCATCCGGCACACAAGGAATTTGGCAAAATTTTAGGCCCCCATCTGGACAAAGTCCTGGTGATTGACTACTGGGCCGCAAAATAAAAGCAGCAAAAGTCCCAAAATGCGAATTATAGCCGGCTCAAAACGAGGGATGAAATTGTTTAGTCCCAAAACACAGGACTCCCGCCCTGTCACCGATAGGGTAAAAGAATCGCTTTTCAGTGTTCTTTACAAGTATGACCTCCCGAATGGTGCAATAGTGGCTGATTTGTTCTCAGGAGTCGGTTCCCTCGGTCTCGAAGCCCTCAGCAGAAAGGCCCGCTTCGTGACCTTCGTTGAACAGGATCCGAAGATTATTTCGGTTCTAAAGAGAAACATAGAAAAAGCCGACTTTGTTAATGAGTCTGAAATTATTAGGGCCAACGCATTCAAATTTGGAGGCTCGCCTGATCCGGACCGGCAAATGTATGACCTTGTCTTTGTTGACCCCCCCTATGCCGCGTCAATGGATGTTCAGGCCGGTTCACATTTGAGTGGTTTGTTGGATTCGCTGGGCACCCGGGTGACTGAAAACGCAGTTATTGTCGTCAGGACCGACCGGAAGGTATCTTTATTGGAACAATATGGCGAACTTCGAATAATAGACAGGCGCCGCTGGGGAACAATGGCAGTTACTATATTACAGAAGACCAACGAATGACAAACAAACAGGCAGCTATAAAAATACTCAGGCGACTGCGCAGTAACGGCTTTGAGGCATTGTTGGCCGGAGGCTGTGTACGCGACATGCTCCTGGGCCGACGCGCTAAAGATTATGATGTTGCCACCAATGCACAGCCCAAAGAAGTAACAGATTTATTCAAACGCACATTGAATGTCGGGGCAAAGTTCGGAGTAATAATTGTTTTAATCGAAAACCAGCAGGTGGAAGTCGCCACATTCAGAACCGAAACCGACTATGTTGACGGCAGGCACCCCGGCTCAGTTAAGTTTACAACTGCCGCCGAAGATGCAAGCCGAAGAGACTTTACAATCAACGGAATGTTTTACGATCCTCTTATAAAAGAGGTGATAGATTACATTAATGGCCAGGCCGACCTCAGAGCAAAAATTGTGCGGACTATCGGCAGGCCGGCCGAGAGGTTTAGCGAAGATTATCTGAGAATGCTCCGGGCCGTTAGGTTCTCGACTCAGTTAGGTTTTACGATTGAACCGTTAACGTGGTCGGCGATTTGCACCAACTCGTCAAATATAGCACAAACAAGCGGCGAACGAATATCAATCGAATTAGAAGGCATACTCATTAATCCCAACCGCTCCGCAGGAGCATCGACCCTCTTTAACAGCGGATTGGCTGAGGTAATATTCCCCGGTTTGTTTTCAAAAAATAGAAAAATCGCTGTTGAGGTATTAGGCCAATTGCGGGAAAAAGTAGATTTTCCCTTGGCTTTGGCCGGCCTGTTTGCCGGTTGCGAGACTGACTTCGCAATTGATATGTGCCGTGTTCTGAAACTAAGCAGAAGTCAGACCAAACATATAAAATTCTTATTAGCCAACAGAGGCAAGCTGCTCGACAGCGAAATGTCTCTGGCTAACCTGAAAAAAATTCTAACAGAGCCTTACTTCGACGACCTGTACGAGTTCCAGAGAGCGATTCAAATGGCCGAAGGCGGCACGGCCAATACTGCTGTATTGGAAAACCTTAGCAATAGAATAAAGGAATTGGGTGACGTTGATTTAAAACCCAAACCGCTGCTGAACGGCCACGACCTCATTCGCCTGGGTGCCGTCCCTGGGCCTGCTTTGGGACAGTTGTCGCAGGAACTCTACATCGCCCAGCTCGAGGGAAAATTGCACAGTTCCGAACAGGCGGAGCAGTGGGTGCAAAAGTGGATGCAAAGACACAGAGAGATTGAAAAATAACAGCGCTCCGCTACACACCTATTGTCATTTCTGCACAACCGATGGTATAATAGCTGCGAAATGACAGCAACTCAAATCACACATAGCAATAGTTTGTTTTCGAGGATATATTTATGAAATGGTATGATTCGCCAAAGGTGCTTCGGGTTCTTTCCGTCGCAATAATTATTTCTGCTTGTTCTATAAATGCCACCGGCAAACCAATACCAAAACATGGCCTGCATTTCGAGACCCCTTCGCAAACATGGGATGAGGCAATACCCCTGGGTAATGGCCTGCTCGGTGCCCTCGTATGGGGTGATGGTGCGCCTTTGAAAATATCCCTTGATAGAACAGACTTGTGGGACCTTCGTCCCGTACCTGAATTTCACACAAAAGAATATTCATACAAGACAATGCGCCAATGGGTCAAAGAAGGTCGCATCACCGACCTCCACCGTCTTTATGATAAGCCTTACGGCAATGCCGGCCCAACGAAAATACCCGCCGGACGTATCGAAGTTACAATCGGAAATAGTCCCGTCTTTGAAAAGGCATCGTTGAATCTTGTCGAAGCAGCCGCGACGGTTCAGTTCGGCGGCCAAAATAAAGTGCGTGTTTTTACCCACGCGACAGAGCCCGTTGGAATGATTCTAATTGACTCATCAGAACCAATCACGCTCAAGCTGCTGGCCCCGCCTTTTGCAGGCAAAATTACAGACGAGGCCGGGCCCGGAAAAATAAGCGCAGGCGACCTGGCAAGCCTCAGATATAACGCACCACTCGAATCCAACGGTGACAACTGGACAGGATATCTGCAGGAAGGCTGGGGAGGATTCAAGTTTGCCGTGTCCGTCGTCTGGCAAAAATCACAAAACAATTGGCTCGCAGCATGGTCCATTACAACTTCGAAAGAATCAAATAATCCCCTTCAGCTTGCTCGTGAAAACTGCCAAAAAGCTCTCAGTACCGGATTTACCAGGTCAATTAATACCCACCGCAATTGGTGGGACTCATTCTGGAACAACTCTTCAGTCAGCGTCCCCAATGCCGTCATTGAAAGGCAGTGGTATCTTGAGATGTACAAGTTCGGCTCAGCGACCCGCCCCGATACACCCCCAATTACCCTTCAGGGCCCATGGACTGCCGACAACGGAAAAATTCCGCCATGGAAAGGTGACTATCATCACGACCTGAACACCCAGTTGAGCTATTGGCCCGCGTATAGCGGCAATCAGCTCCAAGGGGCACTCGGATATGTCAACTGGCTGTGGGATACACGAAAAACTGCAAAGGCATGGACAAAAAGGTTCTTTGATTTGCCCGGCCTGAATGTCCCTATGACCGCCGACCTGCAGCAGGAACAGATTGGAGGCTGGCACCAGTACACACACTCGGCCACTACCGCCGCATGGCTGGCTCACCATTTTTACCTGCACTGGCGATACAGCATGGACAGGCAATTCCTGAAAGAACGAGCTTATCCATGGCTCGAAGATACATCAATCTTTCTTGAGGCGGTTACTGAGATGGGCCCCGGCGGAAATCCGCCTCTTACTTTTAGCTCCTTGCCTTGGATTTACGATAAACGCCTCAAAGGATTGGTTCCCGGCGTTAAAAATTACTACGTCCCCCTCAAAAGAACGGCGCTTGTTAAAAATGATGGGCATGCCGGCGTAGTCAGGACAAGAAAAGAAACTAATCATTGGCATCAAGTACTCTCCGAAATGCCGGATTTAGTGATTGACCCGCAAAGTAAGAAAATGCTCGTCGCGAAGGATTATCCCTTGAAGGACTCGCACCGCCATTTTTCACATCTGATGGCCATCCATCCGCTGGGAATGATTCGCTGGGAAAACGGCCCGCAGGACCAGGCCATTATAAAAGCCTCTATGGCCGACCTCGAACAAAAAGGAACGAGTCAGTGGTGCGGGTACAGTTTTAGTTGGCTGGCGAATATGGCCGCCCGGGCACGTGACGGCGAGCAAGCCGAAAAAGCACTGGAGATATTCTCCACAGCGTTTTGCCTGCGCAGCAGTTTTCACTGTAACGGCGACCAGTCAGGCAAAGGATACTCGAATTTCCGTTACAGGCCCTTTACGCTCGAAGGAAATTTCGCCTCCGCCGCCGGACTGCAGGAGATGCTTTTGCAAAGTTACAGCGGAACTATCATAGTTTTTCCCGCCATCCCGCCTGCATGGAAAGATGTCTCTTTCACCACTCTCAGGGCCGAAGGTGCTTTTCTTGTCTCCGCCGAACGCCGCGATGGCTTGACACGCCATGTAAAAATCCTGGCCGAAAAAGAGGGCCTCTGCCGTCTCGAAAATCCCTTTGTGAATTCCCAGTTCAAAACCGAAGGCATCCCAAAGAACATGGTACAACAAAAGGACAATGAACTTCATATAAAAATGTCACCCGGCAGACAGGTTACGCTTGTTCGGATAAATTAGAGATAATGCAGCCATTCACTCTTTTAATCAAGCCGTCCGGTTCGAACTGCAACATTGATTGCAGATACTGTTTCTACAAGGATAGAACGCCGGAGTTTGGCAGTGGCAAACAGCGCATGAGCGACCAGGTGCTCACCAGACTCGTAAAAGATTATATGACATTGGGTTTCCCCGTCGTCGGCTTTGCCTGGCAGGGTGGCGAGCCGACTTTGATGGGAGTGGATTTTTTTCAAAGAGCAGTGGAATTACAAAAAAAGCACGGCACTCCCGGCCAGGAAGTAAGCAATACACTCCAAACCAACGGCGTTTTACTCGACGACAACTGGTGCAGTTTTTTGCACGAAAATAAGTTCCTTCTCGGCATCAGCATAGATGGCCCGAAAGAATTTCACGACCAATACCGCCTTGACCATTCCGCCTCGGGCACTTTTGACAGGGTAATCAGAGGCATCGAAAACTGCAAAAAACATCAGGTCGAATTCAGTGCCCTTGTCTTGCTGAATAATCAAAACGTAGAACATCCGGAAACTCTGTTCAATTTCTTAATTGAAAATGAACTGACTTACCTGCAGTTCATCCCCTGTCTCGAGACGGACCCCGCGACGAACAAAATTGCGGATTTTTCAATTACCCCCAAGCAGTACGGCGATTTCCTGTGCAGGCTCTTTGACCTCTGGTACAAATACGGCCCGGAAAAACTCAATATCCGCGAGTTTGACTCGCTGGTAACTTATTACGTATTAGGCAAACATACCATTTGCGCATACAGTAAGCAATGCGCCGGCTTCGTCGTTATCGA
>JACNGQ010000208.1 GCA_014384025.1 Planctomycetota bacterium
TGGATTCCTGCTTTCGCAGGAATGACAAGTTATACAGCATTTCTACCCCCCGGCAGACAAGCAAGTAGGCACACACCGAGGACAAGCTCTGGCCAGCATGAGGTGCCTTATAGGCACATAGATATTAGCTACCTTATAGGCAGGTAGATATTGCGGTGGTCGAACGTAAAATCTTGCTTTGCAAACACCGAGTCCGGCCCTCGGTCTTTTTAAGGCCCACAAGGACTTAAACGTTGTTGTCAATTCTACTGTCCGGCTTGTATAATACCACTGTATATCAGGCATGGAGCTTAATAGAATCTACATCCGCGGCTTGGTGGCCGGGATTTCCGTAAGGAGAACGAACGTGAAAAGGAAAGTATGTATCATCTTGTGTTTGCTCGGTTTTTTGCTGCAATCACAGTCCACCTTCGGACAGCAGCAGTACCAGCCAAACTGGAAATCTATCGATTCGCGACCAACGCCGCAATGGTTCACGGACGCCAAGTTCGGTGTTTTTATTTGCTGGGGCCTGTATTCGGTGCCGGCGTGGACGCCGGTGGGCAAGTACGCGGAATGGTATCAATACTGGCTGCGGGAAAAGTCTTTCGAGGGCAAGGTGTATGATTTCCATGTTCAGACTTACGGCAAGGATTTTGAGTTCAAAGATTTCGCCCCTATGTTTAAGGCTGAATTGTGGGAAGCCGATGAATGGGCCGAGTTGATTAAGAAGGCCGGGGCGAGGTATATTGTTTTCACAACTAAGCATCACTCCGGGTACACGATGTGGCCCAGTAAAGAAGCGGAACAAACATACGGCGAGAACTACAATCCGGTGAAGGTCGGGCCGAAGCGGGACATTGTAGGCGAGATTACGGCCGCCATGCGTAAGAAGGACATCAAGGTCGGGCTCTATTACTCTTTGTATGAATGGTACCATCCCCTGTGGCAGAGTGATAAGGAACGTTTCGTTAGCGAGCATATGTTCCCACAGTTTAAGGATCTTGTCAGGCGCTATAGCCCCGACATAATCTGGTCGGATGGTGAATGGGAGATGGATTGGGAGAAGTGGAGAACTCCCGAGCTCTTAGCCTGGCTGTTCAACAACGCACCGAACGAGAAGGACCTGGTCATTAACGACCGCTGGGGTAAAGGGATTCGCCACAAGCACGGCGGATTCTATACGACCGAATATGGTTCCGGTATGGATGACGACTCCCACCCGTGGGAAGAGAATCGCGGTATGGGTTTCTCTTATGGCTACAACCGTGCCGAAAACCTCCAAGACTATCGCTCCGCTCAGGAACTGATCCTTATGCTGATAGATATTGTTAGCCGCGGCGGGAATCTCTGCTTAGATATAGGGCCGCGCGCTGACGGCACAATCCCTGTGATCATGCAGGAGCGCCTGCTGCAAATCGGTCAATGGCTCAGAATCAACGGTGAGGCTATCTACGGAACGCGCATGTGGAAGGCGCCTTGCCAGTGGAGTGCCGGTCGCATTCCGAATATGGAAAGAAAGGAATACATGTCTAAGTTCAACATCCTGGAGCAAACGATTGCCCCGCCTCAGGGACAGGCCTTTAAGGAAGTACTGTTCACATTCAAGAGCGGAAACCTGTACGCAATTACACCAAGGTGGCCCGGCAGAAAGCTGACACTGAAGGATGTATCGCCGAATAGTGACACGGAGGTAATCTTTTTGGAAACGGGAGAAAAGCTGCCCTGGGAGCTGGATGGCGGCAATTTGGTCATAACTACTCCAGAGTTCGATACAAACATAATCAAGAGTCAACATGCGTATGTATTCCGGATACATGACATAGAACAGGAAAATAAATAATGAGAAGCTATAGAATTAGAAGTGTGCGTAGTGGTTCGATAACTGCCCTGCTTGTGTGCATGGCTATTTCAAACTTTTTCATCTCAAATGATTTGCATGCAGATAATCCAGAGAGAATTAAACACATCACCGTCTATCGAGAGAAAGGTCGTTTTGGCGGCTGGCCAGCCAATCATGGAATCTGGTCATGGGG
The DNA here is from genome assembly GCA_014384025.1 of Planctomycetota bacterium. GTDB lineage: Bacteria > Planctomycetota > Phycisphaerae > Sedimentisphaerales > Anaerobacaceae > NIOZ-UU13. The sequence continues at coordinate 2,016 of JACNGQ010000208.1, forward strand.
AAATGAAATCTTAGTTGGTTTTAGCCGTGGTTATTATAAATATTTGGGGCCGGACCGCCATGCGATTGACCGTGAACGGCCGGAAGAACACCTCTTCGCACGAAGCCTGGATGGGGGCGAAACATGGTCCATTGAGAATCCTGCCGAAAAAGGTGTTATCGTTCCTTATGGTGCAGCATTGCATGGCACGCAGCCGCCACACCTGATTCCCAAAACACCGCTTGATTGCCCGGGCTCAGTAGAATTTACTCACCCTGATTTTGCGATGACTCTTCGGATGTTAGATGTTAATGTGGGGCCGTCTTTGTTTTACTATTCGTATGATAGAGGTAAAGATTGGAACGGCCCGTTTATTCTCAAAGTACAACAGGTAGATGGGATAGCAGCTCGAACTGACTATATAGTTAATGACAAGCTCGACTGCATGTTATTTTTAACAGCGGCAAAGAAGAACGGCAGAGAGGGGCGTCCATTTTGTGCAAGAACGTATAATGGAGGTGAAAGCTGGAATTTTGTTTCATGGATTGCACCTGAGCCGAGAGGATTTTCAATTATGCCTTCGACTGTTCGTCTGTCGAAAACAAATCTTCTGGCCGCAGTTCGCCGACGTGAAAGTAATGGAAAATGGATAGAGATATACATTTCCAAAGATAATGGAAATAACTGGCGCTTCCTGAGTAAACCGGCACCTGACCTGGGTGAAGGCAACCCACCGAGCTTGATACGACTCACCGATGGCAGACTTTGTCTATCGTATGGCTATCGCGCTAAGCCATATGGAATCCGCGCACAAATAAGCAGTGATAATGCGAAAACATGGAGCAATCCCATACATTTGCGCGATGATGGCGCCGGCAGGGATATTGGATATGTTCGGTCTGTCCAACGTTCGGACGGTAAAATTATTTTTGTTTACTATTTTTGCGATAAACAGTCTCCGGAACGCTATATTGCAGCAACTATTTGGGATGGAAAATAATATATGGAAAAAACAAACCAACCTTTATTATCTCATGCGGAATTGCTGGAATTAAAGCGATGGAATACACCGACTATCTATAATGGCTGGGAACAGATTACTAAACTGGATGCCGGTAAAGACGCCTTCAATCTGGAGGAATGCCGGGATTTCATGCCGGAAACCGGGCCGATGGTGGGATATGCCATGACTGTTGTGGTAGAGCCGGGCAATCCCGAACATCCCAAACAAAATCCAAACGCATGGAGTGAGTATCGAAAATATATTGCGTCACTTTCCGGGCCAAAGATAGTAGTAGTACAGGACCTGGATAAGCCGCGAACATTCGGTTCATTCTGGGGGGAAGTAAACAGCAGCATTCATAAAGCCCTGGGATGTACAGGCACAATTACCGACGGTGCAATCAGAGACCTTGACGAAATGCATAATGTAGGATTCAAAGCAATTGCAAAGCGTCTGTGTGTCGGACACGCATATAGCCACCCTGTGCGTTGGAACTGTGAAGTAGAGGTATTTGGACGGACCGTTAAACCCGGAGAATTGATCCATGCAGACAAACATGGATTTATTGTTTTACCGAGGGAAGACCATGTTCAATTACTGGAAGCAGCCCGATTTATGGATTCTAACGAATGCCGGACAATGATAGAGGCCGCAGGTAACTCATCCGGCTTGTCAACAGAGCAAATACTTCAAGCCATTGACACTGCATGTGATAAATTCACTATGAACGCCGAAGCAAGGTTTGGCAGGAAAGGGAAGTGAGGAAGGTGAAATCTCGATTAAAGAAATCTCACAGAAAGGAACCACAATACCCATGAACAAGACGACCCTTCGAAAAACAGTCGTAAGAACCGCATCTTTCGCGCTCTGTACGGTTGCCCTGCTCTTGGGATGCATCTGCTCCCCTCTCTCGGCAAAGGACTCGGCCGCCGAACCGCGGAAGCGCGGGCTCAAGAAAACCCAAAAGCTCAAGCTGGAGGTAGAACAAATCACCCGCGGCCCCCGACATCATTTCTTCGGCTATATCGGTCAATGTCAGACGATCCCATGGAATGCCAGCGGTCGATATATTCTGGGCCTTGAAATCGACAGAATCGATCGTTTGCCAACGCCCGAAGAGTTCGCTACGGTGATTCTTGTTGATACCCATCATGACAACAAGATTATTCGAGTGGACAAAACGTACGCATGGAACCCACAGCAGGGAACCATGTTCTACTGGAACCCATTAGCGGCCGAAACACAGTTCTTCTTTAACGACCGAGATGTCAAGACCGGAAAAGTGTTTACCGTACTATACGACATTGAAAAGAAAAAACGCGTGCACGAATACAAATTTGATGACACACCTGTCGGTAACGGTGGCGTAGCAGCCGACGGCTCGGCCTTTCTTGCCTTAAATTACGGTCGCCTGGCGCGACTGCGACTGGTGACTGGTTACCCGCAAGCTCTGGATTGGTCCAAAGACGAAATAGCACCCCAAAACGATGGTATCTTCATCGTGGATATTAAAACCGGTAAGAAGCGATTGCTCGTTTCTTACCGCCAACTCGAAAAGGAGTTAAAAAAACGCAAACCGGAATTAGATCATAAAGGCTTGTTCATCAACCACACGCTTTGGAACCGGGATAGCGACCGTGTTTACTTCTTCGTACGGGGCGGATGGGGCAAAAAAGGTGTTAAAGATCAAGGCGACAAGGTCAACACGCCATGTTCGATCAATGCCGACGGCACAGGGCTGACCCTGCACGAGCAATTTATCGGCGGGCATCCTGAATGGGACGAGAACAATATCCTCATCGGCCGAGAAGGGAATAAACAAATTTACTATGACGTAGAAAAGAAAAAGATCGTTGGTCAAATGGGTACACCCAAAATCTTTCCCCAACCAGAGGGCGATATTTCACTCTCTCCGAGTGGCGAGTGGTTTGTCAACGGCTACGGGTACAAAAACAAAAACTATTACGCCGTATATCGGCGCAGTGACGGCGCCTTCGTTCGCAGTGAAGGTATGGACAAGGGTTCATACAGCGGCGACATCCGCATCGACGGCGCCCCGCGCTGGAACCGTACCAACGATGCGATTCTTATACCCGGCATTGCTGAGAATAAAACCCGGCAGATGTTTATCCTTCACGTGATCACTTCCGAGAAATAGCCGGCGGCTCATGTCAATACCTAAAGAGAGCCTGCCGGAAAATATCCCAGCAGGCTCCCGAATGTATGTTCTTTGGGCAAAATGCCGGCTATCCCGGCTTATCTTTGACTGGATCCCGGCCTTCTGAATGTACGCCTGGTGCCCGTTACTTTCGATGTGCCTCTCGATGTTGTCAATTCGCCGGTGAGCTTGGACTCTGCAATCTTACCTTCGAAGCTCGTTTCGTAATCCTGGTCGTTAAATTGCAGGACGTACTTGAAGCTTACTTTGTCACCTTCGAGATTAATCTTCTTGATCAGAGTGGATCCGTAAAGCGCGCTCATGTCCGAATTGACTCTCAGTCTCTGCTTGCGGGAACCTCGCTCGGATTCGATGTCGAGATTCCACGTGCCGATAACCGAAGCGCCGGCCAGTGTTCCCGTGGCCGCAGCTTCCCCGCGCTCGCTCTTGAATACTCCTTCGAGCGAAGTATTGCTAACGGTTCCTTCAAAGGCCATTTCCATTTTATCGCTGTCTCTCTGGATAATTCTCTTAAACGTCAGTGTGCGGTTTTCGTATTTCAAATCAGAAACTTCGCTCCCACCTCTGGAGCTTTTCCAGGTACCGCTGAGATTACCTTCTTTATCGGCAGTGATCATAAGAGTCCCTGTGTATTCTCTCTCGCCGGCCTTGATTTTCATCTCCCAGCTTCCAACTCCACGGGGTGCTCTCGGCGCCCGTTTGCCATTGATTTCCGTCTCGCCCCGGTCGCTCATCAGGAGCCCCGAAAGCTCGCCCTCCTCGATTGTGCCTGTAAACTTCGACGCCCTTTCTTCTCCCCCGTAGTTAGTGACCTGCGTGAAGCTCAGCTTGTTTTCTTCGAATTTAACGTCCTTGAGCTCATTCATTCCCCAGAAGCTGATCCAGTAGCCGGTGTATTCACCTTCCTGGTTTCTGGAAAAAGCCAGGATCGACTCGAACTCCCGCTCCCCAAACTTCATCTTGATCTGCCAGTCACCGTACAGTCCGCCTCTGCGGGACCGGGACTGTGCCGATACCTGCACCGGCAGGATGAATGACACAATCAGCAAACAGACCAGTACAACCTTTACAATTGCTTTGCGTTCCATAATCTTTGCCTCCAATAAAGGATAATTTGAACTTCCCCCACTATTTTGAAACTTTACAATAAAGAATCTCCTTTTCCATTGGTATTAGGAATGCCCCATATAACACTGTTTTTCCCTGCTCATCTCTGAGTTGGGACTCCATTCCTAATAGGATACCAACTCCGTCTCAGAATTCCAGGTTTTTTCGATATTGCTCAAAAAATTTCCCGTCAGCCTGTGGCTCTGATAATATATTCTCTTATTTGTTCCCGAGATAATAGCTTGTCATGGCATAATGCCGGTTGGTATAACCCATTGTGTGGTGACATATATCATTCCGATATAGCGGATCCTGCATCAAACAGACACGTCGATCCGCGGCCGGTATGACGGTACTGTAAATGCGGAGTTCGCCACTTGTAACCGTCACAAGCTCTTCACGCCAATCGCCCTGGATGTCGGCAACCTGTTGTACGGAGCCCTCGATTTGATCACCCTGAATGGGAACCAGGCCGCCCCTTTCCCACTTGGCAATGCCTCTGCGGCTTACAAATTCACGCGACAGATCAGCATCCCACCAGGCCATTAGTCCCTGCGGTGGAACATCCCCTTCCAGTCGGATTCCCTTTGAAGTATAATAGAAACGCCCGCCCGCCAGCTCCAGTCCCGGATAAGCCGGATCAAAGTCGGCAGCCATACAACTGCCGAGTTCGTTGTCACGGCTGGACTCATCCGCACCGAAAAGAATCTTTCCGGTCCGCGCATCAACAAGACAAGCACCGTTGCGAGGGTGCGGTTCTTCAATAATATACCATATCTCCCAACCGGGATTATCGGGATCAATATCACCCATATAAGAACGGTCGCCGTGCCCAAGGCCGGTCCCCCACAGAGTCTTGCCGTCGTTGTCTATGGCAAGTGAGCCGTTGATGACCTCGTCACAACCGTCTCCGTCGATGTCACCGCTCTTGACCGTATGCTGACCCTGTCCCTGATACATAAAAGGTGCCCGTTCGTTGGTCCACCGCCAGACTTTTTCGAGCTTCTTGTTTTTAAGCACATAGGCATCAATCTTCATCATACCATAGATGCCGCGAACCGCGATAACAGCCGGAGTCTTGCCGTCCAGATAGGCCACAGCCATCATATGACGGCTGGCGCGGTTGCCCGTATTGTCACCCCAATCCTGGACCTTGCCGAGTTCTATCCAATCGACCTTATCGATTAGCTCGCCGGTCTCGCCGTTATAGACGGCAAGATACTCCGGGGCATCCAGGAGAAATCCGGTTTGGCCGCTTGGGTACATGTCTTCCCGGGTGGCGGCATAATCCGACGTCCGTACGCAAACCTCGGCCTTGTCGTCACCATCAAGGTCCCGGACGACCATCGGTGTCCACCAAACACCGTTGTCCACATTCCAGCCCAAATCTATCCGCCACATGAATTCCCCGGTCTTACCATTGTACCCGTCGTACTGAACGGCTCCGGAATTCGGGCTGACCCTGCCCGGATCCTTGCCCCGGCCGGAGGAATGTTTGACAATGAAATCGTACACGTTATCACCGTTCAGATCTGCGATGCCGACCATACTTGCCCGAACATCATCTCTGAGTGGTAAAGATTTATATTGCTGTACCGGCGGATTCGCCGGAAGTGCCGCTCGTTCACAAGCCCCCTTCTCCCGGCCATTAAAAACCGGCTTAACAAACCAGGCGTTAGCTCGATCCAGCGGCGCATTTTCATCGACGAAATCGGTGGTCTTTGTCAAAGGTTGAGAATTTAATTTGACGGGTGCCTGCTCCGCAGTAGAACGATAGACATTAAAAGCAATGTTTTCGGGATCGGTTTTGAGCAATCGCCAGCCTAAATAAACCTTGCCTTCTCCCATCGATACAGCCAGCATGCCGCGATTGAGTTTTTCTTCGATACGCTCTTCGGCCCAGCCCAACACCGCATCCGGATTATAGAGAGGATCCATCGCATAAAAATTCAGGTTCGGCGGTATCTCTTCCATTGTCAGCTCTCGGAGCCCGCGTTCGTTATTCTCCGGCGGACGAGTACTTCCCTGTCCTGAGCGACCAACGCGCATCCTTCGCTGGCCACGCTGCCCTGTTTGGTCCTGTGCCAATACACTACAACTAAAAATACAAACCAATAACATGATGAATAAAACCCTGCGGTTCATAGTTTCCTCCGAATTTTGCTATCTGTAATCCGACATGTTGCTTTGAGCGAATTTTGCGATAGACAAAGCGGCCGATTTTATCCGAGTTCGCCCTCGGCATGTTTGACAATACTATCGATCTCCCGAGACAAAGCCTCATCAAGCGGCTGCGGAGTGTGTGTTGTCAGGATGCTGTTGACATGTTCAGTGAGCCGCTCTGCAAATGAGCTGCATCCCTGACTCTGCCAACCGTCAAAGCTCTGCCTTGTCCATAGCTGGCTTGGTAACCAGAGTTCCCGGCGAAAATGTTCAACTGTATGCGGCTCCGCCAGGAAATTCCCCGCCGGACCTACTAATTTAACAATGTCGGTAGCAAGGGTCTCAGCATTTACCTCGAAACCGCGTGCTATTCGCTTGATGTAATTCATAAGCTCGTTGTCGAAAGCCAGCCAAAGCAGACTGCCGGCATGGTCGGTTCCGCATATACCGCAGTGACCAAAAGTATCCGCCCCGCCCAGCACACCCAAAAGCATTGAGTTTGCTTTTTCGATACCTGCCTGAGCATCAGGAACTTTAGCATCGGTAAGGCCGACATTGATATAAACAGGAAAGCCATAGAAGTGTGCTATCTGAGTCATTGCTAAAGCCATCAGTCCCTGCTCCGGAGAGCCGAATGAGCAGATACTTGTGCGCGGATCCATAATATGCGGGATACCCCCGTAGGTTATGGCCGTACCGGGCTCAAGCAATTGTGTTACTACAATACCTGCCAATATCTCGGCATTTTCCTGCGCTAATGTGCCGGCCAGTGTTGCCGGTGCTGTTGCAGATGCCATTGCCATCGGACCGATACTCACCGGCTGGCCCGCCTGAGCGAACTCCCTGACTATATCAAGGCCGTCTCGTGGTAATTGAAGCGGGCTGATAGGTTCGAGAAAGGCTTCTACCATAGGCTTTGCTCGCAGGGTGGCTTCCCCGCCTGCGATTGTGCGGTATATTTCCAGAATGTAACGGGCTGTTGCGCCATTGCGAACCCAGCAACGGGTTGGCTTTGCCGTCCCCTTGACCAGTTCACCGGTGAGAAAGACATCTCGATATTTCTCGCAGACCTCTTCGGGCTGCGCCATAACGCCAACGATATTGATGTTCTCCAGGGCGTCCCCAAGACGTATCGCGTCCCTGGCATCCCGGATTGTTGCAGGTCGTCTCCGGCCGGTCTCCGTATCTATCCAGCCGAATTGACCCGGACTTGACATTAGAATTCGATCACCATATCCGAATCTGACGGGCCGGCTGCTGTCCCGGCCATATAATAAGAATTTTTTACCCGCCTGTGCGATGCTGTCCATGACCAGCTTCTCCGGAAGCTGAGCTATTCTACTATCCTGCGCAACCTTTGCACCGGCATCGCCAAGAAGCTGCAATATCTCCTCGTGATGCACCATAACACCGGTATCCCGAAGGATTGCCATGCCTGCATCATGTATATCTTGAATCTCGCGCTCGGACAGAAAATTAACTTGTATTGTTGCCATTATTGATTCATCCGATATAAAGGTCGGCAAAGCTTAATGCATCATAGGTTAACATTTAATAGCTTTTGAATACCGTAGTTCCTTTGGATAAACATATCGGCTGCCGGCAACTGCTCACGTGGGATAACCACTACTGGATTATCCATCTCAAATTCGATTACATCATACCTGGATCCGGGATTCAGTTTCTGAGCTGCCGGTATATCCGCAACCGAACGTATGGTCATACCATTATACTTTTTAACAACAAGTTGACCCAGTTTACTGTAGCCAAGGTTGATATTGGCCGGAAGGACGTAACTTAGTATCACTATGTCACTGCGTTCTGGAGTAGGTTTGAAGGAAAGGTCTCGATAAAGATGATATAATTGTGGCGATACCTTACCGGCCCAGTCATCACCCCATTCAGCCAAATACGCACGGGTAAGCTTTTGCAGAATAAATCCCCCTGTGATGATATATTCCGGCTGTTTATCATATTCGTGATACGGTATGAGCATTTCTGAGGCTTTGAAATTCTTAACTTCAGACCGGACCTGAATTTTCTCGCCGTCACGCCAGAGTTCGAATAAAACCTCTTCGCCGACAGTTTTGCTCGTAATAAGATGATGGAAATCCAGCAATTCGTATTTCGTGTGAATGAACTGGCCGTAAGAATTGAGTGCATTTCCACTAATCGCCAGGATGACGTCAGCTTGTTTGAGCACATCGCTGCCGGTCCCAAGATTATAGACATCCGTTACATAGGTGCCGGCCTTAAGAGACGCCGGCATCTTAAGAAATGACCGCATAGATGGATCAAGAAGATCCGAAGTGGTAAAACCAACAGAGCCAAAGCCCTCATAATCGCCCTTGGCAACCGCTGCTAAAAACCTGTTGATTGTCTCGGCAGGGACCAGACTTGCCTCTTTTCTATCATTGGACCAGAACGCTATGCCGATGGGTTCTGAATCAACACAGTAAACTTGTCCTGCTCCTGTGCGATGGGATGTGTTGGCGGCGAGATAATGAAGGCGATTTTCATACGAAGTGTTTGTGTTTCGAATTATTGCTCGGTCAAGATAGCCGCGCCCGTTATATAAACGATTATCCGACGAAAGCCAGTAGAAGTCCACCTCAGCTCCTTTTTGGTAGTCCTCCGTAAATACGAGAGGCTTCAAAGGCTCGCTCAATGCATTACGATCAAGTTCGATTAGACAGAGATTGCTTTCATAATCGACAACTTTGATTCTGGCGCCGACAAATTCGTTCTGGCCATATCTAAGAGCTTTAATATAGGCTAAATTTGCAACGCTCCAGGCCGTCGTCAGCACCTCATATTCACCGACAGCACAGCCGCATGCCCAGTTTTCCGAAAGGTTTTTATGCCTCCATGGCTGATCCTGCTCGTAACCGTAAAAGGATGTTGAAAGGTAAACAATGGATTGTTTCATTGTTTCGGTAACATCCCCCTGGCGACGTTGGGCTATTGTTGGCTGTGAACACAGTGCGATAACAGCACCGAATATGATAGATATGAAAACTATGTGTTTTTTCATAACTTCTCCTCTAAGCGGGTTTCGGCGGGTACTTGGTATTTATTAAGTATGAGCTGGTGTCTCAGCCGGGCTTTTTGGGCATCGATGGGTAATGTACGATTGTCACCCAGAAATTTTATCGAGTAGAAATCATCGACGTTCTGTTTAAACGCTTTGTAAACATCATCAAGGCTCCAAATGCTGACTCCATTGATGCTCTCAACCGGCTGGCTTCTAAAATCAGCGGCATAAGAGTTGACCTCATCAGGCATTATTTCCGCAAGGACTATGTACTCCTTGCGCTGACGGTCTGTATTGAGCCGAATCGAGTCCATAAAAAGGTATCGCAAATAATGAGGCATTTTCGACCGCCAATCCCGGCCCCATGTTTCGAGATAGTTTCGTGTTAACGGAACAAACGTAAGCCCGGCAAAACACACATACCGTGGAGGACGATCATATTGCCGCGCCTGTTCGAGAATCGGCCTGTTCAACGCCACCGTTGCAATCTTTTTCATTAGTTTACCATCGCGATAAAAAGTAAGTTCTGCCGTTTGGCCGATGTGTTTGGTCTCGATTACCTCAGACATATGCAGTCTCAGACCATATATTTGAACTAATCCGTCATTGTCGATGTTATAATTATCGATTCGTGTTATCACATCATCAGGCTGAAGTAGCGATTCGACCGAGCTGTGCATCATCGTACTGACTACTATGATACCATCCTCCTGGGATGGAACCTGAAGGTAATCCTTATAGCTGGCACTGTGAAGACCAGGATACATCATGACACCTAATGACCCGAAACCATCGTATTGGTCGTCCTCTATATCAATGAGAAAGTGCCTGATAACAGTTGTGGGAATCATATAGCCTATATTATCTGCCATTTGCAAACCCTGGAAAGCCACTCCGACAACTTTACCGTTTTGTATGACCGGGCCGCCGCTGTTGCCCGGATTAATAGATGCGTCCGTTTGTATAACCAGGTGACCATCGGCTCCGCTGTGAACATAAGTATCCGTCTCGATACGCGAGACCACTCCCTCCGTAACGGAAATGCGGTTGCCTCCCACCGGGAAGCCGTATGTCGATACCGTACTGTTTACCTTCGGAATTCCTGCCAGCTCCAAAGCTGCAGTATCGTCAAAAAAACTCTTATCGTCGGGAATTAATGTTGCAAGGTCGCAATCATGACCGACAAAAGCAACCTTGGCCGGATAGCTTTTAGCGACATTTTGCTTTTTTAATTCGATGTATTTATAGTCGCTGACGTTGTGGGCGTTGGTAAGTATTCTATTACCTGCTATGATAAATCCTGAGCCGATGCTTTGATTCATCGCCTTCTGCTTCCAGGGTGTAACGTAGTCGAAGCCCTGATGAACGCTTCGGATTAAAATCACTGACTTGTCAAATTCCTGCTGTTCGTTGCTTTGAGATGCATTCAGCTTGCCCGAAAACACCGACAACGCGACTGCCATAACCAATATCCACTTTCGGAAATACATAACCTCGGACTCCAAAAAACACTTTAATTGCCTCGCTGGCCTTGATTCTATTGTAAAAAAACTTTCAACCATATTAAGCTTTTGAACAAAAAATTGAAAGAATATTTCATAGGTAATCCTCAGATAAGTACCGAAGACGCAATAAAATATCCAACTGAGGTTTCAGGAACCCGTCAAACGAGCAAAAAATCCGTTAATAAAGAAATTATTCCCCTCTGAGAGCTTGATAATAGTGTATAATAAATTTGATTGGGTGCTTTTTGGGGTACCCATTTTATAAAAACGAAAGAACATATTTAGGAGGGTATAATCATGGATGCGGAATATTACTCTACCAATATATTTAAACCTATTCAGACAATTTCAAAACATTTTGTAAGGTACATTGGAATTGTCTTATTAACAGCAATAATATTCCCCGGTTTAGCTCATAAAGCTAAAGCAACATCCATGCTGTCAGACTTCTCTCGTGCCTCTTCCTATATTGATAGCCAGTGGTATTATTTTTTAGATCATGGGCAATATCAATATCTCGATAGAGCGCAGTACCATTTGATTGGAGAATTAGGTTATTTTCTGGGGCATCAGTTTTATCCCAGGTTGTATGAAAACGATGTGGACCAAAATATTAGATTCACAAATATATTAAACAAAGGATGGTTTATGTTTTTGGATGAGCAATTTCCTGTTAATGAGCATGCCTTAAAAAATAACTATTACTTTAATGCTCAGGATTCTATCGACAGACAACATTATTATTTCTCGGATAAGGGGCAGTATAATTATCTTGAAAAAAGACAATATAATTTGTTGGGTGGATTGGCTTATTCATATAGATACCCCTGTTATAGAAGGCAATTAGGGGAAGGAATTGAAACGATAAATGTAGTTACTAATCCGGAACCTTCGACGATCGTATTTCTTGGCCTTGGAGCATTAGGAATTGCTGTATTAAGAAAAAAGAAAAGGACCCGAGAAACAGCCTGAGTGTTTTTCAGTAATCCTTAAACTTTCTCATCCACGGTGGCCAGTCACCCGATACAACACCCCCGGCTTTGGTCCACGGATTACGAGTATCAAAGCTGCGATGCCAATTTAATGTCCACAATTCCTTCACACCCACCTTACGGGTTGACCAGTCCATAAAGACTATGTTTACCTCTCCGTTGTGCCGGCTCGTGCAGACCCGCCTCATACCGCCCCCGAACGCCCAGAGGAATTCTCCATCCTGGTCCGGTGGTGGGTCTAACGGTTCAGGACGGACTAACATGAAACCGTTGTCCATAAATACTGGTATCATACTCGAATTCTTTTGACCGGTCCGTCGCCATTTGTTTTGAACCTCGTGTGCCCCATTAACCAGGTCGCTGTCATTGACCCACCAGTTAATACCGTAGCTGCCGATTTTATATATCGGATCTCGCAGATAGGTAAAATCATTGGGATTGGTTTTATTAACGTCCCAGGCCACCCAGGGCATTGTGCCGCCCTCATCGACCGTGCGCTTGGCCCTTGGACAAAGGCGAATAACCGGTTCATTGTAATAGGGAATCAGCGTATATATCCATGAGTATTGGCCGGTTGTCCAATCTTCATCGATACCCGGCATGAACCTGCCGTCATAGTCGGATGTGTACATCGTAAAGCAGATGGACCATTGGTGCAGATGGCTCTTACAGATTATCTCCTTAACCTGGTCTCGGGCCCGTTGAAGGGCAGGCATTAATATCGCCATCAGCAATGCAATAATTGCAATTACTACCAAAAGCTCTATTAAAGTAAAGCCCTTTCGCTCACGCATAGTGTTTGTCTTTCCCTTCTCAGAAAGATTCAGTTTTATTGACATGCCTGCCGACCATGATTATAGCATATCCTAATACTTTGATGCAACTGTATCAGCCCCTAAAGCTTCATTTCAAACAAACCTCCATTTACCGTTAAAAGAAATGCTTTTGATTAAAATACGAAATTGTCCTTGATAATCTTTAGTATTAAGCTATAATCCTCTATTGTATCATACCATTATGCTTTTGTGAGGTGTAATCATGTCGAAGAAGGGTTTTACACTAATCGAGCTGCTGGTAGTTATAGCAGTCATTGCCCTGCTGATGGGCATACTTATGCCGGCCCTCAATATTGCAAGAGACCAGGGTCGTAAAGCTTCCTGCATGAGCAATATGCGACAGGTAGGCATAGCCCTGGCAATGTATCAAAATGAATACGAGAAAACTCCCCCGAAAACACACGCCGTTTACGACTACGCCAGCCCTGCCGCTCCGGACAATGTCTTAAAACTGTTGCGGCCGTTTGTTTACGCCAAGGAGCCGGAAGCGACAACTCCTGTATATGCTTGTCCGGCCCTCAGACCGAATCCGAATCCCGCCTATGCTCCTTCACGCGTCAGCAGCACAGGGTACCTCGTAAACTCTGTCGTCATGGGCCGGCCCGTGGCGGCTATTCCCAACCCCGGCAGAATCATCGCTATACAGGAAGGATGGTCTTTGTCAAATCATCTCTGGGTCCAGCCTGAACCGAATAACCGTTCCATCGCCGCTTTGGAGGGGCGGGAATATACACAATATCAGGAATGGCACATGTTTGCCAGCCAAAGCGACCACTCGTCATGGTTTACCAAAGAACGTCGCGAACAAACGGCAAATGTCCATAACAAAGGCGGCAACTTCATCTTTTCCGACGGCCATGCCGAATACAGAAAATACTGGGATCGTGACAGCGGTGATTACGGACTTGTCCTTCCTACTACAAAAAAAAGTGTTCCCTTCGAACCGACCCGTGCAAGTACTACTACGACTCTCGAGGCGGCATTTTAGCTGAGGTATCTTATTTTGATTTTATCAAAGCATTCTATATCCCAGATGTCTAATAAGAGATATTTCCCCGCCACCGGGCCGACTGCCCTGCGAAAAAGCAGTCTTTTGCTTCTGACCTGTTTGGCAACAATTTTTCTGCTTCTAAGTTGCAGTAAGAAGTCGCCATCACAGGCCGACGCGACAGCCGAGCTGGCTGCCAGTTTTGAAGGTTCTCCAGCCAAAGAAGATGTTATTAAAGCCAATACCGCCTTCAAGGAAGGCCGTTATAAGGAATCGCTGAATCTGCTACACAAGGTGGTCGGTAGTGGAGCTTTGACCGAACGCCAGAAAAAGGCAATGGCTGGTATCGTCGGCCAGCTTCTTAAGGCGGTACATGAAGACCCGCAACTTTCTAAAGATACACAAATCCATCGTTTGATGCAGATGTTAGTTGTAAGGACCATGGGTGAAACCTGAAAAATCTCAGTTCCTGCGGGCTCGGAAAAACCTAAAATACACAAACCGTCTCTAAATAACATTTTTTCATGAAATACGTGTCATTTTGCAATGAGGAAGATATGAAAAAAATTATTTTAGCACTCATACTTTTAACACTCTTGCTTATTTTGTTCCCACCCAGGAAAGACATATTGTCAATAACCAATGGTGGTTTCAAGCAGGATCCAAATCAACCGCAGCATAATTGCCTGGTGCGGGTTGTTACTGTTTCGCAGGACGGCCTGGATGAAAAACCAGGAAAACCAATATTGGACGCGACAATGATACGGCTTAATCGGGCCGCGTCATTTCAGCCGGATATTGTTTGTTTGCCGGAGACACTTACTCGGGACAAACCGGAGCTTGTTCCCGGGCCCACAACCAGGCGTCTTTCCAAATGGGCTCGAGAAAATTCCTGTTATGTAATCTGCCCCATTACCACTCGCTCCGAAGGAAAAATATTCAATTCAGCCATTCTCATTGACCGGCAGGGAAATATCCTCGGCAGGTACGATAAGATCCATCCAACAGAAGGAGAACTCGACAACTCGATTTGCCCCGGAAAAATATATCCGCCGGTTTTTCAGACGGACTTCGGCATAATCGGAATACAAATCTGTTTTGACGTGAACTGGCACGCCCAATGGCGCCGGCTAAAGGAAAAGGGAGCTGATATCATATTTTTCCCTTCGGCCTTTCCCGCAGCACGCCAGTTAAAAACACTTGCCTGGCTGAACCAGTGTTTTATAGTCAGTTCCACAAAAACACGTGCTTCGAGTATATTCGACATCTCGGGAGATATCATCGAAACAACGGGCAAGTATCGCCATTGGGCCGGAGCGGTGCTGCCTGTCGGAAAAAAGCTGTTCGAGATTGACTTTCATATCAGCAAAATACGGAAAATCGAACAGAAATATGGCTCTAAGGTTAGTATCCAATGGTACCACGACGACGACCTGGTCTCGCTTGCGTCACTCGATCCCGATTTAACCGTAGCCGATCTGATCGATGAATTCGAGCTTACACCGCACCCCGCCTATATTCAGCGGGCGCAAAATGCACAGGACAAACGCCGGCCGGTTCAAATGCCAACGCAGCAGTAAAAATCCAAACGAACCACAGATACCGCCGCGGATGGACTTTATAACAGTTTCTCTAATATAATGGACTTATCCTCAAAGCTCGTTCCACTGCCCCGCAATGGGAACGGGGAATTGGCCGTTCCTGTCCGCTTTAACCGGAGCAGCACTCACATAGTCCAGGTCGTCGAGATAATCACAGAACTGGAAGTTAGACGCCATCATCTGCTCCCAGGTGACCTCCTGGTTGGTATGACAGGCGGCACGGCCCATAAGCGATGTGAGGTCTGAGTAAACAGCACGCTGTATTTCATTATGCGGCCGGTCTGTGCGGATACTTTTAATGAACTCGTTCCACTCGTATTGCCATGGACTATACTCGTCCTTTGTTGGTGTCCATGCAATATTGTCTTTTTCAATCCGCTGGTCTTTGAACATGTGAACAGTAGCGGCGTGCGTTCTCCCGGAGAACTGTGCCGCGCATTTGGTGCCGTGGATGAAAGTAGCAAACTCGTTGCGTGCCTTTTTCATTCGACGAAAACCACAGAACGCCTTGGTCCCATCGGCAAATGTGTACTCCATTGAGTACAGGTCGATATTCTGTCCGTGGTCTTCACTATTGGGCTCGCGCCCACCCATACCGACAGCCGAAATCGGCCAGGCGTCTTTAATCCAGCAGCACTCGTCAATCTGGTGGATCAGGTTATCAACCATATGCCCTGAGCCGATCCAATACAGATGGATTCTCCCGAACTGGAGCTGATTCATCAGTATGTTGGACTCATCGCCCTGACTCTCCAGCCAGTTGCTGCCCCCAAGGCGGTTTGCACGAATCAGCGGTATATCGCCCATCTCACCGTTGCGGATTTTCTCGATCAGCGCCTGCCGGGCCGGGGAATGACGGCACTGGAGCCCTGCGGCGACCTTGACGTTCTTTCTCTTTGCCGCTTCATCGGCACGGAGCAGCCGTTTTAAACCGCCCGGATCGGATGCGAATGGTTTTTCCATAAAGACATTGATGCCCTTGCTGATAGCATACTCAACGTGCAGCGGCCGGATATAAGAGCGCGTTGTACACATGGCGACGTCCCCGGGCCTTAGAATATCGATGGCCCTTTTGTAACCGTCGAAACCGCGGAACTTACGGTCCTCGCTAACATCGATTTGAGAGCGGTTAAACTTTTCACTCAGTGCCTTAAGCGACCTTTCCATCTTCTCGCTGAGCAGATCGGCCGTGGCATAAAGCTTGGTTGGCCCGCCGTTCGGGACAGACAGGGCATCGCCGACAGCGCCGGTTCCGCGCCCGCCGCAGCCGAGCAGTGCAAGGCGGATTGTGCTGTCTCCACGGGCATAGACGCTGGGCTGTAGACTGCCAAGCACGGATGCCCCCACTGCGAGCGAACCGCTATGTTTCAAAAACTGCCGACGATTGAGTTTAGACTTAGTCATTGTTTACCTCCTGGATTGGTTGTGGAATTGATAAGATTTTCCATTTAATTTCATAAACAGCTTTCCTATTTTTCGCGTTATATAATACACCGCATTGAATCCGATTTCAATATAAATGACAAATCAAACTTCAGGTTTTATCAGAGGCTTCTGGGTGAGTATCGTTGCCTGCTGGCGCTTTGCGTTAGCCTGCTGGCTAACGGGCATATCCTCTTAGATGAAATCGACACATGTATGCCCGATCATAAAAACACAGATGGGTTGACATGGAAATGTTCGCTCAATTTTCTTATATGCTCCTTGCTAAGAGAGCGGCGGCCGTTAAGAATGAGACTGCCGAGAGAACGACTGCCAAGTAATCTCCCAAGGTCCGAAGAAGACATATTATGCTGTTCTATTAGAAATTTTAAATTACCAACAGGGTCATGTTCATTCTCAATATGATATTTTTGGGCCTCATAATCCGCTATAGTGTTTGCAAGCTGCTTCATGTAATCGTTCTGATCTGAATTACGATTAGGCACTCTCATTATGGTCTTGAGGGCTTTCAATGCTTGTTCATGCTCTTTTTTTGTATGGATTGGACGCAAATCATACAGGCCGGTTAGTAACTCAATCCATACGTCAGGAACATTAATGCCGGTTTCTGTAACTTTAGTTTGCGGTGTCATAGTTTGTCCTTCCATTTATTTTTGCTATACTCGGAATGAGTCATTACAACTTCGACGACAACTATAGTACCGGAAAAGTCGATTTCTGTTACTAAACGGTACTTGTTGCCTCCTATATCGAAAACTACATAATTACCACTTTTCGTTTTGACCATGTCGGCGGACGGGAAAGACATTTTTAGTTTGGGCCAGCTATTCCAGTTTGTATTTGTGGTGATATCAAGCCACCTCTCAAGCGGCCTTTTTGCAGGATTATGTTTTTTCCAGAAATCCTGTAGCTTGTCTTTGCCCACTACCAGCATAGTTATAGTATATCAAGCTGATTACATTTTGTAAACAGCATTTTTAATAATTCTAAAAAAATACTTAAATCCTTATTTATCGAACAAAAATTGGGATTTTTAATGCTTATTGTCAGTAGATTGTGCTGCCGGAGGCCAACATGAGGAACATGCAGAATACGGAAGTCCTGTCAATCCCGTAAAGGATGCCTTATGGCAGGACGCAGTAAATAAAAATAGTTTCGGTCCGCAGGCAGCACAAGGCAAGAGTCAAAAGAAATGGATACAAAAAAGCGCATTTTTACTAAATCTTTTTATATTGAAGTCCGAACTCTATCCAGTATAATCTCCCTAAAGTGTGCGGAATTACTTGCGTTGATGGGAAATGTGTCTTGGGGTAGTGTGTGGTTTGAAAACTGTACCTCGCCAGCACAAGTTTTTAGTGCGCTAGAGTTTCCGTTTGAAATTATGTAATGGAATATAGAAATAGTTGGCGATTATGATTAAATAAGCGAATCGCAATATGTTCAAAGTACCATTGGCTATAACAATTGTCCTTATCATTATTGCTCTTATTGCTTTTATAGTAGTGATTAAATCGACTAACCTTGAAATTATTGATCGCGTAACAAGTTCAATAGCAATATTTGCTTGCTTGGGTGGGGGCATTTCGGCAACGTTTGTCGTTTGTAGCTACATACATACAAACTTTGCATTTGTATTGAGTCTGAAACCATCTCTTCTTATTCAAGTAACAAGTGTAAATAAAAATTCAAAACCTCCTTCAAACATACCAATTACGATTATTCATTACCAAAATACAACAGCAAATGAGTTCACTGATCTAACCCTAAATATAACAATTCTTGTCGCAAATAGGGAAGTGGATATAAGTAACTTATTTAGGCCTAAAATGTTCATGGCTGCACATGATAGTCGGAACAGAAGATTTGAGACTCTGTCTCTATTATCTCAGCAAGGTATTGATGTAGATTCTGAAACAAGTGCAGGGAATCCAGTAGAGCTTAAGACAGGGTATATCTATACTTTTAATAAAAAAATTGAGAAAAGAAATGGGCCAGAGTATAAGTGGGACGCTGATATACAGTGTTGGGATATTTATTAGGAACAGTCACGAATGGTGTAACAGATCAAAAAATTTCCCGACGAGTGCGTTGACCTGATTTATAAGTAAATAACTTCTCATAACCATGATCGGCAAGAAGTCAATCAAATATCGCTATGCATTAAATTTGGAAGATGCTATTGTAGATATTGGGGCTGTAGAACGTTTGAGTGAAAATGCTTATTGGTGCATTTCTTGTGGAGGAGATATGATTCCCGTTATAGGGGAGAAAAGAAGAAGGCATTTTCGTCACAAAGTAGTTACAGAATCCTGTTCACTTGAAACATATCTTCATAAAAGTAGTAAATATCTTTTTCTTAAGGTCTATAAAGATTGTCTTACAGAGGGGATACCCTATGAAATACAGTTTTATCGTCCAAAAATCTGTAAACGTTGCACTACTATTGATCCCTGTACGATGCAACATGTTCTATTCAATGCAGATATAACAAAGCATTTTAAGCATGTTTATCTTGAAAGTAAAGATGGACAATTTATCCCTGATTTATTGCTATCTTCAGATGCAAGTCAAAAAATTTATGTTGAGATTGCTGTAAAGCATTTTTCTTCTTCCAGTAAACTTTCTTCGGAGAATAAAATAATAGAAATCAAAATAGAAAACGAAGATGATTTATCATTGATTCGAGCGTGCCGGTTATCCGAAGATGACGGAAGAATTGAATTTATCAATTTTGAAAGAAAAGCCATTATAAAAGATTATTCTTCAGAATGTAATAAGACGGTTCCACTTTTTATCTTAAATCCAAATGGGAGTTCAACAATCAAAATGGTTAGTTGGTTTGACTATGAGAAGCTCATAAAAAATGAAAAGTCATATTACAAAGTACTCGATCGCAAAAACCCAAGCACTTACAAACGGGAGCTTGAAAAGGCACATTTAAAAGGATTAAAAATTCACAATTGTTTTCTTTGTCGATATCATGGTAAACCAACCGCAAGGCAACATGAAGAAACTGGCAATTCAATTTTTTGTAAATTTCTAAAATCTCTTTTCACTTCAAATGAAGCAGTAAAATGTAAATATTATAGAGCAGATCAAAGTGTATTTCGCAATTACAAAAAAGTCTGAAAACAAACTGGCAAACTGGGGACAACCGCGAATGGCGGGACTTTAAGGGATTCTTGCATAGAAGCTACCCGCATCGACAAGAGGCCGCGTATGAATTCGAAGATCCTGCTCTTGCCGCAAAAGAGAACAAGAACTGCCTTTAGAAGTAATTTCGTCAATCTGTGCTTGAAACCTCCAATAATTACGAAAAAGACCAAAATATGGCTTAAAGTCCCGCCATTCGGGACAACCGCCTATTAAATTTACGCCATGCCGCATTATCAAAATAGCCTCTATTGCGATAGTACGCTTAGCTTAATGAAAATGTTTTCAGGTTCGGTGTCACAATCGACCGAATAGCTTCCGGGCCTGTCAAGAGCCACAACTTTACTTTGCAATTGGCCGGCAATCTTATACCCGTGTTCGATGCGTATATTACTGGTTGGCGGATTTTTCGGGAGCAGGTGCAAACATGCTCGGATTGTATTCAGCCCCGGATTGCCTGTAAACTTCACATATACCTGCTCGTCAGGGGTATCTAAAATAACTTCTTCATCCCAGTTATACCGCCAGTGATTGACCCAGGTCGGAACCGAAGATTTGTAAATCTCTTTGAAATCGGCCGGCCCATAGACAGAATAGGCTATACGATTATCTGTATTCCTGGCCTGTTCTCCCTGATACGTCCTGAAGGTCGCACCGGTGCTGAACCACGCGATTTTCATTCCCTCTGGAGCAATCAAGCGCATAACAACGTCACCTCGAATACGGCTGGTGTTCCGCGCCGGGTCATAATCTTCCGGCATCTTAATAAGATGTTTCCTGAGGTCTTCGGGATCGGCGGTATTGGGACTTACCAACATCGGGATTGTGGCCAGGCCGTAGCGGTCGCCAACGTTATACTCGAAATGATTCCTGCCTTTCTTTAGCCTTGGCAGGCTGATTGGCGCCACCTGTACCCAGGTATCAATTTTTAGAGACTTGAATGCCGCTTCTTTCGCTCCGCCGGAAGTAGAAAGTTTTAAGAGATAGCCGTAAGTCCCTTTAACCTTATCCGTCAAATCAATCACAGCCTTCTTATCAGGTTCATAACTGCCAGCGGCCTTCCATGTCATTCCATGATCCAGAGATATATCTGCTTCAAACGGTAAGAAAGCTTCCATAGTCACAACCGACGCCTCCGAATCGTCAGTCAAATCTTCCGGCTTATCGATTTTCGCAACAATAATATAGGGCGTGAAAACTTCGAAGATAACTTCCCCATCTCCCGCCCGCTTCAAATGCAATCCCTTTTGCCCGGAAACAAGATTTCGTTCGGCATAAATCCCATCCGCAAAATCCGTTGACACATCAGACAAAACAGGGGCATAGTGAAAGAGCCCGTTCCCATGATTCCACCGGGTAAAATCCCGATGATTAGGTTTCATGCCGACAGGCTTTTCACGTATGAGAGCATTTACCCATTCGCTTTTGTTGTATCGAGGCAAATGGTTCCAACGCCCCCCCTGCGGTGTCCACCACCGGGTAAACGATTCACCCTGCCGCAGAGAATAATCCATCGTGTGACCGCCCTCGAACCAGCGGTAATAGTAATTAATCTTGCTGTCACGATAAATCTCGAACACCTTGTTCATGTCCGGATCATTCGGAAAAAACGGCTCTATTTTTACCGGCGGATTAGTCCACACGCTTCTGTTCCGCCTGGCTTCATCCAGACTCACTACTATCCCGTTGGCATCTGTGAGAACCCCGCGGACATCTAAATCCAGGTAATGCCAAGCATCATCATACCAGACTTCCGTAGCGCAGTGGTTCCACAATTCAACACCAAACGAACGCCCCTGCTCAAAACCAACACCCTGGAAAATACCATCCAGAACAGGCCCGAATATCCCGCAATAACCCATATTGTAAACATTCAAAATCTTCAGCGGGTCGCGCACCGTCGCATATTCGTCAAACGTGTCGCGGCCTTCGAGAACTTCGTTGAAATGATATAGTCCGGTTTCATACCCGCACAAATATTTCCACACCGCCAGCGCAAGGTCGTTACCATTTTTATCTCGCCACGCCGGAAACTGCCGGAAACGTTCCAAATCCGTAACATCGGCCGTGTGCTCACCTGTAAGCCGAATGCAGTTGACTCTTGCGATAGATACGTTCGGCATCACAGCAAGTATCAAAATAATAATTGTCACACAATAAAACATCCCTTCATGCCTGTATCCTGAACAACACATACCTATCCCCTTCATCCATCTCCATCAATAATCTTAGTTTTACATTTGGGTATCGCGGCTAAAAACTTCGCGCCATAAGGCTTGCTGACTATCCTGCTGTCCAAAATAACAACAATACCGCTATCGCTCTTACTGCGAATCAGCCGCCCGAATCCCTGCTTGAACTTGATAATCGCCGAAGGCAGCTGGTAGTCAAAAAAGGGATTACCCCCAAGCTCTCTTATCTGCTCAAGCCGCCCGGCAAGCAAGGGCTGATCAGGAACCGCAAACGGCAATCGAACAATAATCACGTTCGAAAGCTTCTCTCCCGGCACATCAACGCCCTGCCAAAAACTGTCCGTCCCAAACAGCACGCTGCTGCCCTCAGCCTTAAAACTCCTTAAAAGAGTTGTCCTGTCAACATCCGCCCCTTGCTGGAGCAACGCAATATCATTTTCAGCCAGCCACCCGGAAAGCTTACCGGCTGTTTCTTCGAGCATCGCGTAGCTGGTAAAAAGCACAAACGCCCTGCCGCCGGTTTTAAGTATATATTTTTTCAATACCTCGGCGGCAGCCCCGGTAAAAGCTGATTCGTTCGGATTCGGCAGGTCTTTCTCGATATAAACAGTAACCTGTTTTTCATAATCGAAAGGCGAGCCGAGCTTGACCGCATCAAAATCATCTAACCCAATCCGGCCGACAAAAAAATCAAAGCCGCTTTTCTCTCCCGCCCCGCCGGTGCTCAAAGTCGCACTCGTCAATATCACAGATTCGTATTCATCGAACAGGCACCTTTTCACATCCGGCCCGACATTCACCGCCGCACTTCTCAGCCGTACAGTTGAACTTCTCCCGTCATTCACCTCGACCCAATAGACATAATCCCCCTGCTTCTGCATCAGGAAATTCTCGAAATCATGCACCAGCCCTTTGCACCGCTCATTGAACCGCATAATCTCGAATTTTTCATCAACGTCTTCTAATTGCTTCGCAAGCTTATTTAATTCCGAACTAAGACCCTTGAAAACAACCGAGATTGTATCATCGATAAAATTCTTATAACATCTGCCTTTGGTCTCTTCTTTTACGCCTTCGTACCAATCGCGAACTTGCTTCAGGAAATTCATGGTCTTTTTCCCTGCCCGGCTAACCAGCTCAATCGCTTTGTCGGCGTTCATATGGGCCAAAAGCCCTCTGTGTGTCCGCGGATTGTAAAGGCCGTCAAGCAGATACCTGATTCTGTGATTACTGATATTTATCCCGAAATGGTCCTCGGCGACATGCTCGATATTATGTGCCTCATCAATTACCACAAACTTGTAATCAGGCAGAATCGACGCCCCCTCTTCTCGAAGGACCAGGTCGCTAAAAAAAAGTGCATGGTTGGCAACGATAATATCAGCCTTCTCTAATCGCCGTCTGGCTCGCAGATAAAAACAACTGCGAAAATGAGGACACTTCCGACCGCGGCAATTGCCGTGCTCACTATTCACTTTGTCCCAGACCGCACCTTTAGGCAAAAACGGCATATCACTCAGCGACCCGTCTTCGGTCTCGCCGGCCCAATCTCTTATTAGCTCAAGCTCAGAGCCGAAATCATCGAAAAGGCTTCTCTGCCTTCGCAGCGCAAATTCAAGCCGGCGCCTGCACAGGTAATTGCCCCTTCCCTTTGCCAAAGCGGCTACGAACTTTTGAGGAATGCAATCAGCTAAAAACGGGATGTCTTTATGTATAAGCTGTTCCTGGAGCGTAATAGTATAAGTGCTGATTAGTGCCTTATTTCCCGTCCGGCCAACATACTCGATAGCCGGAACAAGATATGCAAAGCTCTTGCCGACACCGGTGCCCGCCTCAACAGCTAAGTGCCGGCCGTCCACAAGCGCCGCTGAAATAGCTCCGGCCATTTCAACCTGTTGAGGACGCACTTCGAATCCCGTAAGTGATTGAGAAATCAAACCCGCCGGGGCAAAAGCTTCTTCTATATCTAAATATGTATTAGGACGTATCATTCTCTTAACCACAATAGTAAATAGTCAATAGTAAATAGTCAATCAAAAGGCTTTACCCCTGGGAGCCACTCTACAACAGGAGAGTAGTTGGCATCTAAATATTTTTTTGCTGGAACATGAAAAAAGTACAGCTTTAACCTCTTTTTCCCGCCCTCTCCGCACATTAGGGGCTTTGGGGGCCGGATTTTTTAAATATTTCTGTAACATTTCTGGTTTGCTAACGTCTTATATATAGGACGACGGGCTCAAAGTGTTTGTTGACATTGAGATAAAATTATGTTATTATGAGATTTGACGTTCGCGGAAGTGTTTCAGTGAGTGTATTGTAAACACCGGACAATCTTTTCGGATTGGTTTTCCTAAGGAGGGGTAATATCTGTTTCGTAAATAACAAGCTGGAATTTTAGCAATTTTTGAAAGGGTAATACGATGAAAGGGATATTATTTGTATCAATATTAATGTTCCTGATGAGTGGAGTCGCATCTGCAAATGGTCTTTCCGAGGCATTGGACACAGCTTTGGTTTTCGAGACAGGCGGCGATGCGGATTGGTTTTCACAGACCATGGAGACCTACTTTGACGGAGATGCAGCCGCAAGCGGCGATATCTGGGATGGTCAGGTGTCCTGGATGCGAACGACGGTTAACGGAGTAGGAACGTTGGGCTTTTACTGGAGGGTATCTTCCGAGCTCAATTACGACTATCTGGAATTTTATATCGACGGAGTACGTCAGGACCGCATCAGCGGGTGGATGGACTGGTATCAGATGATTTACACAATCAACGAACCGGGTTCGCATACGCTGAAATGGCGATACAGAAAGGATAGTTCGACGAGTAATGGAAACGATCTTGGTCGGGTGGATCTTGTGGATTGGTCGGGCGGGCCCCAGGTTCCCTCTGAATCTTTTTCTGAGGCCCTGGATACGAATTTGAGCTTTACAACTGACGGCGATTTGGGCTGGTTTGCCCAGACTGCAGTGGCTTACTTTGATGGTGATGCAGTTCAGAGCGGAGGTATCTTAGACACGCAGAGTTCGTTGATACGGACGACAGTCAACGGGGCGGCAACGGTGAGTTTCTTCTGGAAGGTATCATCTGAGGTTGGCTATGACTTTCTTGAATTTTTTATTGACGGTGTTCTTCAGGACCAGATAAGCGGACTGGTGAACTGGCACCAGATGATGTACACGATCACCGATCCCGGTTCGCATATTTTGGAGTGGCGATACATGAAGGATTATAGCGTAAGCGAAGGAGACGACAGCGGCTGGATCGACCGAATGGAGTGGTCGGGCTCAACTCAACCACCATCAGGCGGCCCGCTTTCCGAGGCTTTGGATACGAGTTTGAGTTTCACAACGGACGGCGATATCGGTTGGTTTTCACAGACAGCCATGTCGTACTACGATGGTGATGCGGCACAGAGCGGAGATGTCCTGGACAACCAGGAATCAATGATACAGACGACGGTCACCGGGGTGGGGACGATGAGCTTCTACTGGAAGGTATCTTCCGAGGCCGGTTATGACTTTTTAGAATTTTACATTGACGGTGTGCTTCAGGATAGAATAAGCGGTTCAGTTGACTGGCATCAGATGATTTATACGATCACCGGTTCTGGTTTGCACGTGTTGGATTGGCGATATGTCAAAGATTATAGCGTAAATGAAGGAGACGACAACGGCTGGCTCGACTTTGTGGTATGGTCGGGCTCAACTCAACCACCATCAGGCGGCGGCCCGCTTTCCGAGGCCCTCGATACGACTTTGAATTTAAGTACCGGCGGTGATGAAGAATGGTTTTCACAGACAGCCATGTCGTACTACGATGGTGATGCGGCACAGAGCGGAGTTATTTTAGACAACCAGAATTCGTTGATGCAGACGATAGTCATCGGAGCGGGGACTTTCAGCTTCTACTGGAAGGTGTCTTCTGAGGATAATTATGATTTTCTTGAATTTTACATTGACGGCATTCTTCAGAACAGCATCAGCGGTACAGTGGGCTGGCACCAGATGATGTACACAATCTCTGATTTAGGTTCGCATATTTTGAAATGGCGATACGTCAAAGACTGGAGTGAGAGTGATGGATACGACGCCGGCTGGGTTGACCGCCTGGAGGGGCCGTGGAGCAATTCGGGAATTCCCTGGAATTGGGGTGATTGGTGGATAGAGTTCCAGTGAAATAACCCTGTTATTTGAGTTGAAATAATAAAAGCGGTTTCAAAACTGATTTCGTCGAGACAACGAGAGATATGTTCTCCCATTTTGGCGAAGGTTCAAAATCGCCCCAGGTCTATTCAAATATCCGCCCGAAGGGCTTCCTCAATTTTGCTTTTTACATTTTGATTTTTAATATTATCCTCGGTGTTAGCTCACTTGTTTATCTATAAGGAATAGGAGAATTGCATGAAACAACGACAATTGCAATTGTCGCTTCTCAAAGACAAATACGGTATATGCACACTCCCAAACAACGCCCCAATCCCTGATTGGGCATTAACGCAATCTCTTGCCTCCATCACTCGTACAGAGAAAGAATTAACCATCGTATGCCGGCTGGAAATATTACCTTCACAATATCAATCCGGCCTCAACTGGCGATGTTTCAAAATCGATGGCAGCTTCGACCTGAACCAGATAGGCGTAATTTCATCAATATCATCAACTTTAGCAGATGCCGGAATCAGCATCTACGTAATCTCAACCTACGACACCGATTATTTCCTTATACAAGAGCAGAACCTCGAACAAACCATCTCAGTCCTCTCAGATATTGGCCACAATATTACAAGATAACCTGTATCGGTTTTCTAAACTACGGTACTCAGTCTTCAACTCAAAACTAAACACTCAAAACTCAAAACTATAAATTCCGGCCACTCCATTAAAAAATAATTTTACTCTTTCATTCCGCACGCGATGCGCGGCAATCTTCAAGCCCAATAATCAATATTTAATTCGAAGCTTGGGGATGGCTCGAAGGCAATTAATTACAATGTAGGGGGCGGTTCGCGAACCGCCCTTCTGAATAATCAATTTATCCCAAAGGGATAATCATTCCAAAACGTAGGGTGGCAGCTTGCCCCACCATTTCTCTATTTCTATTTGCAATATAAGTATATTATTAAGTAAATTTCTTTGCCATAGTAGTTTAAGAAAAGTTATAATAAGCATAGTCAGTTTTTTACCGACGCGAGAAAATACCGTTTTATAGTCATATTTTTCACTGTCTTGACAGCAAATGAAAGAATTACAATTTAACAAATTAACTTGGCGAAAGTTCGAAACATTGACTGCTTCTCTCTTGGAAGCCGAAGGTTTTGTTAATGTCATATCTGCGGGAGGTAGTGGCGGAGATATGGGCTTGGATATTTCAGCCGATGAGATACGTCGCTCAATATCTGGAAGAGTCTCTACTTTCCGTTGGATGGTTCAGGCTAAACATTACGCCGGTCAACCCGGCACTAAAAAAACAAAAATTCCGAAGAATGTGGGTCACCATGAAATTAGTGACATTATTACATTTTTATCTGAACATGATGCCCAAGGATTATTATTGATTACGGACACAAATGTCACTTCTTCCGCAGCAAAAAAAATCACTTCATTCCACGATGACAAACGTCATCCCTTTGAAGCTCATTTCTGGAATCAGAGAATCTTATCCGATCGTATAAGAAAGCATTCAGAGTTACTTGATAGGTATTTTCAGCCTGCTAAAAAGGCAAAAGGTAAAACGACTTATACAGAAAATCCTTTCAGATTCTTGGAACCTTTTAGACGCATGGATCGTCAATTGTTCTTTGGCCGAGACAGGCAAATTCGGGAACTCACAGGTCTGGTCTGCAATTCAACTATATTAGTTCTGTTTGGTGAGTCTGGTTCTGGAAAGACATCTCTTCTCAACGCAGGATTAATACCTGAACTCTCTGACCAACACTTTCTTATAGTTCATTGCCGTTGTTTAGATACGCCTTGTGATAATATTAGAAGAGAAGCCTTGAGATTGCTTGAAAAACTCGCAAAGCCTGATGAACTTACAAACTTAGGTTCGACCTCAAATACTGCAGAATTCATACGTCGTCTTAGAATATTAATTAGTCAGTTTGAAGCAAGAATGATTATTATCGTTGACCAGTTTGAAGAAGCCTTTACCCGCGCTGGTATCCAACAGCGTAATTCTCTCGCCGAAGCTGTCCTTTCTTGCAGCCATCTTGATACTTCACCAGGTTCCCTCACAATTTTGTTTTCCATTCGTGAAGACTATATGGGAAGCCTTTGGGAATGGTCTCACAAAAACGCTCTTTCCGAAGTATGGGGCAATACATATCGCATTTCAAGACTGAATACGCATGATGCTAAGGATGCTATTATGAAACCTTTTGCCTTTGCCGGCAAGACTTTGCGAAAGATTCTTGGCGATAAGTTGGTTGCTGACCTTGAGAGAATCGGTGACAACAGAGTTTATCCCCCTTATGTTCAGATAATATGCGGCACTTTATTTGATGAAGTAGGTTCAGCTAAAGAAATCACTCTTGAAATATATGATTCAATAGGCAAAGCTGAAGGCATTATAGGTGATTATCTTGATTCCAAGCTTTTTCTTGGTCTTACTCCCAACTATGCTGTCATGGCGCGTTCCATTCTTGACAGCCTCACTGGGGGTGAAGGGCTTCGTACTCTACTCCCAATCAATGATATTCAGGCAATCACAGGAATTGAAGATAAGAAACAATTAAAAGAAATAATTGATATACTTATAAAGCGAAGGATCATAGTGCCACAACTCGATGAAGAAAAACTACTTGGTTATGAGCTGGTTCATGATTTTCTTTCTCGCAGATTCTTCGAAAAACTTAAGCCAGCAGAAAAACGCGAAAGAGCTATCCGTGACGTATTTAGAAGGGCTTTTAAAGATTGGAAACAACATGGTATTCTTGTTAGTAAGTCATCTTTGGATGAATTCTATACACATCGCAAAGCCCTCCAATTGAATGAAGAACAATCATTCATGATTATAGAAAGTGCATTTGCTTCTGGGAAATACAAAGATTGGAAAGATTATATAAATGAAAAGGGATTTCTCCTTCCAGCTATTATTTATATTCTTAAAACAAATAAAAACGCATCTGCAGTTAGGATATCACTAAAGCAAGTTAGTATTTTTCAATTTAGTGTAGATACTTCGTTGATTATGTCATTTTTAAAAAGAAAAGAATACAGAATAAGAAGTTTAGCGATTGAATCCCTTGGATTATTAGGTGATAAGCGAGCAGTTGGACCTTTGATAGACAGCTTGAGAACCGAGAAAGACCGTTACGTTCGTATGTACATATACTATGCTCTGGGACAATTAGGCGATAAACGAGCAGTTGAACCTTTAATAAAATGTTTGGCTACTGAGGAAGACGACTACATTTGGAGGTATATAGTTAAAGCTCTGGGCAAATTAGGAGATAAACGAGCTGTTGGTCCTTTGCGAGAAAGATTGAAAAAAGAGAAAGATTACTCCACTCGCAATTCTATAGTTGAATCTCTGCGACAATTAGGAGTAGATGTAGTAAATTGATAGCCTTTGCTTTAAACTGATTATAATACATCCCTTACAGAATTTAGATGACATATGCTCATATCTATCTTCCTATAAGGTAACTCATACCGACATCCAGCATCACTAATTACTGACAAATAGCAGCTAAAACTAGGGACAGTCACCTAAAACTAGGGACAAAACTAGGGACAGTCACCTATTAATATCTTGACACCACGCTCTGTATTTAAGAACAGTGGG
>JACNGQ010000062.1 GCA_014384025.1 Planctomycetota bacterium
GTTATTATGTGCGACATAGAGTTGTAATTGAGACTTTGTGCTCGCAGTTAAGATTATACAATTCAATTAACAACCTATATCTATTTTTTATGGAGGACTATCATGTTTAAGAAATTGTCTGTGCTAGCATCTCGTGTATCAAATTTCCGATCAGTCACGCGACGCCCGGAGAGGCCCCCTTCAGTCATCCCAACATCCCGCGTCCTGTGGCTTGTGGCGTTTGCTGTCGTATGGACGATGACCGGTTACGGTGGCATCGCCATCGGGCAGGTCGGCAGCGTCGACGATCCGTTGGACATGGCCGATTCGAGCGGTGACATCAAGCGCATTGAGGCATGGGTGGACGAAGGTAACCTGCATCTGACGATGACGGTGCACGGTGTTTTCGCGCCTTCGGTAGAGGATACGCCGGCAGGCATGGCCAATCGATACTATTACCATTGGCTCCTCGATACGGACAACGATCCGACCACCGGCTACCTCAATGAAGAGTATGAGGGCAGCCCAACGAATCTTGAAACACCCATTGGCGTTGATGTGTTGGTTCAATTCGGCTGGCGCGACGGCGCCACCAACGGTGTGTACGCGTACGCCTTGGATCCATTGACCGGAGACGAGGTGGGACTGTTTGAGGACTACGAATTCACGATTGACGGTGATACGATTCACGCGGTCATCCCGCTGGAAGATTTAGGACTGGTACTGGGCCAAACCATTGCGGTGTCGGCGTTTCAGGAAGGCGCCTCTAACGATTGGCAGGTTGATTGGATCGAGTCATTTGAGCTGACGTTGGGGGATTCCTCCGGGCAGGTCGGCAGCGTCGACGATCCGTTGGACATGGCCGATTCGAGCGGCGACATCATGCGCATTGAGTCATGGGTGGACGAAGGTAACCTGCATCTGACGATGACGGTGTACGGTGTTTTCGCGCCTTCGGTAGAGGATACGCCGGCAGACATGACCAATCGATACTACTACCATTGGCTCCTCGATGCGGACAACAATCCTGATACCGGCTACCTCAATGAAGAGTATGAGGGCAGCCCAACGAATCTTGAAACACCCATTGGCGTTGATGTGTTGGTTCAATTCGGCTGGCGCGACGGCGCCACCAACGGTGTGTACGCGTACGCCTTGGATCCATTGACCGGAGACGAGGTGGGACTGTTTGAGGACTATGAATTCACGATTGACGGTGATACGATTCACGCGGTCATCCCGCTGGAAGGTTTAGGACTGGTGCTGGGCCAAACCATCGCGGTGTCGGCGTTTCAGGAAGGCGCCTCTAACGATTGGCAGGTTGATTGGGTCGAGTCATTTGAGCTGACGTTGGAGGATACCACCGTCTCGGCCTACAATCCAA
Source organism: Planctomycetota bacterium (assembly GCA_014384025.1). Classification (GTDB taxonomy): domain Bacteria; phylum Planctomycetota; class Phycisphaerae; order Sedimentisphaerales; family Anaerobacaceae; genus NIOZ-UU13. Next base: position 1,364 of record JACNGQ010000062.1, read on the forward strand.
ATCCGGAGGATGGCGCTATAATTACGGAAGTATGGGTCAACCTGAGCTGGTCGCCGGATAAAGCCGCGGTATCACACGACGTTTACTTCGGCGATAATTATGACGACGTGGCCAACGGCACCGGCGATACCTTCCGAGTCAACCAGGGTTTAACCTTTTATATCGTCGGCTTTCCCGGATATCCCTATCCGGATGGTCTTGTTCCAGGCACGACCTACTATTGGCGTGTCGATGAAGTGAACGAGGCTGACCCGAGAAGCCCGTGGAAGGGGGATGTCTGGAGCTTTACCATTCCGCCCAAGACAGCATACTTTCCCGATCCGGCTGATGGTGCCGAATCTGTAAGTGTTGATCCGTCCCTTAGCTTCACACCGGGCTTTGGAGCGAAACTGCACACCATTTACTTCGGTGAAACTTTTGACGAAGTGGATAATGCCGCCGGTGGCTCCACACAGGGTATGGCAACCTATACTCCCGGTACACTTAAAATGGCCAGAACTTATTATTGGCGAGTAGATGAGTTTGATAGTGTCGAAACTTACAAAGGCGATGTCTGGAGCTTTACGACCGAAGGTGCTGTTAGTAATCCGGATCCTGCTAAAAGTGCTGTGGATGTAACACAAACGCCAATTCTGACTTGGATGCCGGGCTTTGGCTCAACATATGATATTTTCTTCGGAACTGATGCAAGTGCACTTGAGAAAAAAGGAAACGGCAACCTTGGCTCTGAAAGTTATGAGCCTGGACAGCTTGAATGGAATACTACTTACTACTGGCGTGTAGATGAGGCCGACAACGCCAACGCCGACAGCCCGTGGACAGGACCACTCTGGAGCTTCACTACGGCCAACTTCCTTATCATTGACGATATGGAGGCATACAATGACCTTAATCCCGATGATCCTAATAGTAATAGGATATTTCTAAGCTGGCTGGACGGATTAGGAGATCCGGCAAACGGTTCTCTCGTCGGTTATGATAATCCACAATTTGCAGAACAGAAGATCGTTCACGGCGGTTCCCAGTCGATGCCGATGTTTTACGATAATAGCGCCGCCGCCAAATCAGAAGCAACTTCTGTCTTAACTTCCAATAGTGATTGGACAGTTAAAGGTGTCGATACTCTGACAATCTGGTTCAGGGGTGGTGTAGGCAATGCTGCCGAGCAAATGTATGTCGCCCTGAACGGCAGCGCAAGGGTCAATCATAGTAATCCGGATGCAGCAACGAAAATTACCTGGACAGCATGGAATATCGAATTGCAGAAATTTGCCGACCAGGGCGTCGACCTTACTAATGTTAATTCGATTACTCTCGGTCTCGACAACGTTACCGGCGGTACAGGTAAGATGTACTTCGATGATATTCGTCTATTGGCACCGACACCTTAACTTTAGATTCGTTAGATAACTGAATTGTTTTCTGATTCAGACTTGTATGAGCTCGGGGCTTATATCGATCCATTCGGTATAAGCCCCTCTATTTTTCAAAAACACCATCGAAAAAGTGACACTATCAATACATTTCATTCTCACCATATACTTAATCCGATGCAAAAAATCCGTGGTTAAAAACAGTCAAAAACGCTCACACCTAAAAACAAAAATATAAATTTTCAAAATTTATTATCGCCTTTCAATATAACGAGTTACGGACCCAAGGGCCCGAAAATCGAACTAATTTTCGACTCAAAACTGCACACTCGTCTAATTATAGAGGCAGGCTTTTGTTTTGCCTGCCCCCACGTTTAGAATGTCTTGCATTCTGTGGGGGGGCCTCACACAATATGAAATATGAAATCTGAGATACCAATCATGAGCATCGAGAATCCAACTTTAGCTCACTTTAGGCACTTTAGCTCACTCTTCATTAAATTGCCCTCTACATCTGTAGAGAACTCTCTACAAATCAGACCTTTTTATGCAAAACAAACCCAAAGTCAAGTAGGCCAAAATCAACGTAAGCTCTTTTATGACATGCAAATACGAGTAATGGGACATTTGGTTATTCAGACAAACAAAGCCAATTCAAACCCAATTCAAAGCCAATTTAAGCCAAAACAAACCCAAAACAAACCAAATGTCGAAAGCGCTTTTATGGCTAAGCCTTTGCAGGCCCAGTCTGCCAAAATGGCACAAAAATTGACATCTTCAAATCACCAAAACAACACCCGAGAAAATTATAACTTCTTACAAACAAACATGTTAAACATTTTAAGCCGACATTGTCCACCAACTGGCACGTCTTTTGCATATTTAAGCCTGAGAAGATGAATTTTTTGCGAAAGGAATATAGCTATGGCTAAAATCATCGGAATAGATTTAGGAACAACAAATTCGGTAGTGGCCGTTATGGAAGGCTCGGCGCCGAAGGTACTGATTAATTCTTCCGGCTCCCGCCTGACCTCTTCCGTAGTCGGCTTTACCGATAAAGGCGAAAGGCTTGTCGGCCAGATAGCACGACACCAGCAGGTGACAAACCCCGAAAACACCGTCTTTTCGATAAAGCGTTTTATGGGCCGCCGTCATAACGAAGTCTCTTCGGAAGAAAAAATCGTCCCTTATAAAATAACCGGCGCCTCGGACGAGCTTGTCAAGGTCGATATTCGAGGCAAGGAATACACTCCGCCCGAAATCTCGGCTATGATTCTGCAGGACCTGAAAAAGACTGCCGAGGATTATCTTGGCGAACCGGTTACCAGTGCCGTCATTACCGTCCCGGCCTACTTCAACGACGCGCAGCGACAGGCCACAAAAGACGCCGGAAAAATCGCAGGCCTCGAGGTCGAACGCATAATAAACGAGCCCACCGCAGCGGCGCTTGCCTACGGGCTTGGTAAGAAAAAGACACAAAAGGTCGCGGTCTTTGACTTCGGCGGTGGAACATTCGATATTTCAATATTGGATGCTTTTGAGGATTCCTTGGAAGTCATTTCTACCAGTGGTGATGGCCATCTTGGGGGTGATGATCTTGACGGTGTGCTTATAGACTATTTGGCCGATGAATTCAAAAAGAAAGAGGGCATCGACCTTCGTGACGATCCGATGGCTCACCAGCGCCTCAAAGAAGCCGCGGAAAAGGCAAAGTGCGAATTGAGCACCCAGCTCGAAAGCACCGTTAACCTGCCTTTCATAACCGCTGATGCCAAAGGGCCCAAACACCTGCAGCTTACCATAACACGAAGCAAGTTCGAACAGCTTGGGGAATCCCTTTTGGGACGCTTGTCTGGCCCCTGCCGAAGAGCGCTCATGGACGCATATCTTAGGAATCATTCCAAGGAGAAAGAAGCACTCGAGAAGGGAAAGTTGTCAGAGGAGAAGGTGCTTCAGATGGCTAAAAGTGAGTTGAGTATCAACGAGGTACTCCTTGTCGGCGGTTCGACAAGAATCCCGAAAGTCCAGGAAATCGTAAAGGACATATTCGCCAAAGAGCCGAATAAGAGCATCAACCCCGACGAGGTCGTTGCCGTCGGCGCCGCCATTCAGGGTGCCATCGTGGCACTCGATCCGGGCGTAAAGGACATCCTGCTTTTGGATGTAACGCCGCTTTCACTGGGTGTCGAAACTTTGGGCGGTGTTATGACAAGATTGATTGATCGCAATACCACGATTCCGACCAGCAAACAGGAGATTTTCTCAACCGCCGCAGACAGCCAGACCACCGTTGACATCCACATCCTCCAGGGCGAGAGGGAATTTGCACGGGACAACCGCACGCTCGGAAGGTTTCAGCTTGCCGACCTTCCGCCGGCGCCTCGCGGCATTCCCCAGATTGAAGTTGCATTTGACATTGACGCAAACGGTATACTGAACGTTTCCGCCAAAGACCTCGGCACCGGCAAGCAGCAGTCAATCGAGATTAAATCCAGCTCGGGCCTTAGCGAAGATGAAGTTGAGAAGATGGCAAAGGATGCAGAGGCCCACGCCGAGGAAGATAAAAAGAAAAGAGAGGTTGTTGACCTGAAAAACCAGGCCGACCAGTTGATTTATTCGACGGAAAAAACCCTCAAAGAGCATGGTGACAAGGTCTCCGCCGATGTCCGCAGCAACATCGAGAACGCTGTAAACAATCTCAAAGAGGCTGTAAAAGGTGAAGACGCCGATGCGATAAAGAAAACAATTGAAAACCTCGGCACCGCAGGCCAGGAGCTTGGTAAAGTGCTTTATGAAGAGGCCGCAAAAAAGCAGGCCGCCTCGGGGCATCGACCACAGCCCGGCCAGGACGAGCAGGCGCCGCCTCCACCGTCGGAAGATGAACCTAAAAGAAAAAAGGCCGAAGACGTAATCGATGCGGAATTCGAAGCGAAGGATAAATAACGCAGAGATTCCGCTGAAAAAATAGACTCCTTAACAAGTAGGTTGCCGCACGTCAAAACGGCAATCGTGAAAAGCCGGAGCGAGGCAATTTGATGATGTCTCGCTCCGGCTTATTTTATAGTACAAAGAGCGGCTTTTTGGCTCCTCGGCGGATTCAATCATTAGGCAAGTAGAGAAAGTCTAAAAATTCTGACCTGAATTTATTAAACAAAGTCCCATGGAATTCGTATAATCCGCTGGTAAAAAGCTGAATTGCCTGGAATCCGGGATGGCCGACCATGAAACTAAGGAAGGAATTGAATCTGATTGATGTTTTCTGTATAGCCTCCGGCGCTATGATCAGTTCCGGTCTTTTCATTTTGCCGGGCATTGCCTACGCCAGAGCGGGCCCCGCCGTAATTCTTTGTTACCTGATGGCCGGACTCCTGTCAATACCCGGTATGCTCAGTATCGCCGAAATGACAACAGCCATGCCCCGAGCGGGTGGCGATTGCTTTACTATCGTGCGCAGTCTCGGTCCTGCAGCCGGCACCGTCGCGGGTCTGCTAAGCTGGTTCTCTTTGTCGATGAAAAGCGCTTTTGCTCTCATCGGTATTTCTATTTTTACCGCCCTGATTATTGATGCCAATCTGCATCTGTTATCTATTCTTTTTTGTATTATCTTTCTACTTATCAATATGGCGGGTATTAAACATGTCAGGCAAAAAACAGACGAAATGTAAAAGGGAGGGGGTGTGG
>JACNGQ010000345.1 GCA_014384025.1 Planctomycetota bacterium
GCACCGTAAACAGCTATTGGCTGTTTTAGTAAATTGCAGTTAATGCAATCAATTTGTAAGTTCGGGGCCTGTACCAAATCGGTATAGGCCTCTTTTTAATCATTTATTATTAAGATTGTGCTGCCCCGATAAGAATGAATTTACGATTATTGATTTTCCCTACGTTGTTAAGAACAGAGGCATAAATATAGATTTTTCCTTGACAGGAATGTAGATCATATGGTATAAATATTTTTAGAGAAGTTCGTAATCGAACAGTCGGGCATTTGCGAGTTTGAGTTTATTCAGCGAGCGCAGTTCTTTGGGTTTTTCAAGAGGAGGAATTATGCAAGGCACAGAGTTGGAATGACAACTTTATGCTTCGCAAGTGCAAATTTTCACATTTCATTTAACAATCAATATTAATTCGCAAAGGAGAACTATTATGTGGAATAAATTGATTTATTTAATTTCTTTTGTTTTGGTTTTGAGTCTGGTTGGCAGGGCCCCGGCTCAGGAACCTGACATATTAATTCGCAGTCCAGACCTGGCGATGCCGGTAATCGACGGCGTAGTGGATGATGTATGGTCAATTGCAACAGAACAGGACATTCTCAACACCACTGCAGGAAGTGACCCCAGCGGGCCCGCGGATTGCTCCGGGAAATGGCGGGTCCTCTGGGACTGGGAATATATATACGCGCTGGTCGTGGTCAGAGATGAGGTTCTAAATAACGACTCGGGCACCGACAGTAAATGGAACGATGACAGTGTCGAGTTCTACGTCGATGGGGACAACAGCAAAGGTAGTACCTGTGACGAGAATGACCACCAGTACACGTGCAGGTGGAATAACACCGAATTGGAAACACCCAGTGCATACCACAATGGAGAGCCGAGTCTGGTGGGATTCGAATATGCCATCGTGACGACCGGCAACGGTTATATTTACGAAGTCAGGATACCGTGGACGAGCATCATGGGTGCGGGGCCAACGGCGGGCCAGGAAATTGGTATCGAAGTATTTATCAACGATGATGACGACGGTGGGGATGGAGACACGCAGATTGGCTGGTACGGAACGGAAGAAAACGGTTGGCAAACTCCAAGCATGTGGGCGACGGCCCAGCTTGTAGCCGGTAACAGAGCAGGGGGACCCAAACCGGCAAACGGTTCAATATATCCGGATACATGGGCCAATATTAGCTGGATGCCGGGTCCTACCGCGATCTCACACGATGTGTATTTTGGTGATAATTTTGAGGATGTAAATGCCGGAGCCGAAAGCACGTTCCAGGATAACCTGACTACAACGTTTATGGTTGTTGGTTTTCCGGGATTTGCCATTCCTGACGGTCTAGATCCGGGTGCGACCTATTATTGGCGGATTGATGCGATCAATGCCGAAGGCACGATATACGAAGGTGTCGTCTGGAATTTCAGTGTTCCTCCCAAGACCGCCTATTTACCGACCCCGGCTGACGGCGGGGATTCTGTTGACCCGGATGTGGAGCTTAGCTGGACACCGGGCTTTGGTGCGAAACTGCATACCGTGTATTTCGGCGAGAATTTTGAGGATATCAGCAATGCAGCCGGCGGTCTTCCTCTGGGAGTTACCGACTATACTCCCGGCACACTTAAATTTGCCAAGACTTACTACTGGCGGGTCGATGAGTTCGATATTGCCGAGACGCATAAAGGTGATGTCTGGAGCTTTACAACTGAGGGCGCCGTGGGAGGTCCCGATCCTGCTAATGGTGCTGTGGATGTATCGCAGACGCCGATTCTTACGTGGGTGCACGGAGTCAATGCCGATACACATCAGGTTTATTTCGGCGCCGATGCAGCTTCTCTGGAGTTGAAAGGCAGTGGAAACTTCGGTTCTGAGAACTTTGAACCCGGACTGCTTGAGTGGAATACTACTTACTACTGGCGTGTCGATGAGGCTAATAATGCAAACACCGACAGCCCGTGGACAGGCCCTCTCTGGAGCTTCACTACAGCCAACTTCCTTATCATTGACGATATGGAAAGCTATAACGACCTTAATGAAGATGAGCCCGGGAGCAACAGGATATATCTGGTCTGGGTGGACGGATACGACAACCCGGCCATAAACGGCTCTGTCGTTGGTAATGATCCTCCTCCCTTTGCCGAGCAGACTATCGTTCACGGAGGTTTGCAGTCGATGCCGATGGCCTACAACAACGCAGTCGGCAAATCAGAGGCGACTTTGACGTTGACTTCCAACCGTGACTGGACAGTGAACGGTGTCAACACAATGACAATATGGTTCAGAGGTGATTCTGGTAACACCGCTGAGACGCTTTATGTTATTCTCAACGGTAATGCAAGAGTCGATAATGATAATCCTGATGCAGCAGCGATAACGAGCTGGACGGCATGGAATATCGACCTGACGCGCTTTGCCGACCAGGGTGTGAACCTTGCCAATGTTAATTCAATTACTCTTGGCCTTAGCTCGGTTGCCGGCGGAGCAGGTATGGTGTACTTCGATGATATCCGACTTTATCCGCCTGCACCGTAAACAGCTATTGGCTGTTTTAGTAAATTGCAGTTAATGCAATCAATTTGTAAGTTCGGGGCCTGTACCAAATCGGTATAGGCCCCTTTTTCATTATGGGCTTTACAAATTCGGATGTCTTTGGCGGGATAGAGACCCAACTATTTATTTCAAATCGTATGCGCTGTTATCTATCGGGTCGAACCATCCCAGCTTCATATCAACCGAATCGATACCATAGGCATTCCTGCTCTCAAACTCTGCCAGCCGGCGCCGGTCAGTATGGCCGTCGGCCCAGCCGATATTTGCCAGGGTCCCGTGGCGGAAATGAATAGACGGCGACATGTAAAATTCCGTGACGGGCAGGCCGTTGCGAATGGTAAAAGGCGGCTCGACAAATGAATATTCGATTAAGTATTTTCGGTCATTCGCTATTGCCGTGTCTGCGAACATCAATGTCCGGCCCGGCGAGGCGACTTCCTCCATACGCGTCGTCGAAGCATAGGAATCTTTCCAGGCCTCTATGCTGTGGACACCATTCTGCCAGAGACGGCTGCCGATGTACGTCATGTTATAGCCGTAGCCGCCACAGCCCTGCTCGAAGTTCGTCTTCCAATCCTGCCCCTTCAAAAAGTCGGCCTTTGCGGGACATTCTTTCACCCGGCCATCGGCCAGGTAGCCTGCCAAAGACCCTCTGAGAGGATTGAACGGATCATTGAGAGTCTCTCGCATTCCGTGCCATCGATGCAATCCGGAATTGTCCCACAGGTCGCTTGCAGCCGGTACGTAAGCACCATCATTCTCGGTGGCGTAGCCGATGCCGGCGAGCAGGAGCTGACGAAGGTTCGACTCGCACGCCAGGGCGCGACCCCGGGACCGCGCTGCAGCTAACGCCGGCATCAGTATAGCCATCAGGATGGCAATGACCGAGATTACTACCAGTAACTCAGTCAAGGTAAAGGCTTTTTCTCTTTTGTCACACATAAAACCGAATCAACAATTCTCTCAATAACGCCACTGTTCTGTTTTGAGCCATTGGTCAAGGAGGACGGCCACGTCGGAAATATCGATGACTAAGTCTTTAGGCTCTGCCAAATCACATCTGGCTATCCACCCCGGCCCGCCAAAGTGACTGTCCAGCGCCGAAATAAGCAGCTCAAAATCAGATACATCAACTATACCGTTAAGATCGATGTCGGCATTGTAGTTTTGTTCTCTCAGAACGCCAACCGCTTCTAAATCCAGGCCGCCTGAACCAAATGTAACCCAGGCATCGTAAATCGGATGATTGTTCTGATAGAAATCCCATGTGGGCGAGGTGCCGGGGTCTATATTCAACATAGCTTCATCGTTAAAATCTCCGCTGCCGGGTATGTCAACTATTCTCACGTATCTTATATCGTTCATATCGACAAGGCCAGATACGACCTTCGGGTCTTCGGTAATTTCCTTCAAATCGAAAGGTGTGCCGGTACAAATGCCATAAGCATTGGGATGCTTGCCGGCCAGATTATAAATAGTGCTAATCTCAATGGTACCATACACGCCTGCAGCTTCGGGTGTCAGAGAGACTGCGGGAAACCTGACAAAATCATTGCCGTTGGAAGATACTTCCACGTATCCCAGCTCGGCCAACATCTGCCCCGCAATCGAGCCGGTACCCAGGTTTGCATTGGAAATAAAGCTGTTCTCGAAAACGACAAAGTCGTAGCCGTTACCCTGACGAATCGGTTCGTCGAAATACAGAGTAATCTGACCTGGCGCCATACCCTGGCCTATTTGCTCGGAGGTCAAATCACCCAGGCTGACAATGTCAATGTTATCTCCCGTAGCCGGCCCCAGGGCCCTGGTCGGGTCGGTCCATTGCGGGTCCAGTCCGGGCCCGGGCTGATAGCTTACTACTTCTGTGGCCCAGCCGCGAAATATCGGATTTATTACCGCGTTAGGCTCCTGCGGGTCGGCATGCTGCCAATCGTTGTCGGGACTTATATATCCGTTTACCCCCGCTTCGGCATATACAGACATTGACTGGCCCACGAGTGTGTCTATCGCAAAGTAAGCGGGAGTATTCATGCCCCAGTCGCCGACGTCACTTGAACTCAAGGCGAACTCAAGGCTCATAACCTCCCCCAATGAAGTCAAATCAACGTACTGCCACGTATCGAGGATGTAATCGTCGGCATTGTCTGCAAAACGATAATCGGCCAGGTAGAATTCGACCGTGCCGGTCACTGCGCCGTCAACGTCTTTGCCGGTAATGGTCAGCATGAACCAGTCCGGGTCGCTGCCGCTTTGCCCGCCGAACTTTTTAGAAAAGGCATCGCCATGAAGCATTGAGTAATATGCATAGTTTGTGTTAGTTGCGTACAGGCCGTCAACAATGCCGGGCTCGCTCAGCGTCACAGTGGGCGGCAGAGTCCAGCCGATATAAGCGACGGCATAATTTGCCGAGCCGCCCTGACCCGCCCCCGCGACGACGTTATACTGGCCCGCCAGAGCCATTGCTGTCGTATCGGTGATGTTCGAATAAGAAAAGCCGTCCCAGGAATTCCAGTCGGTATTATAGTTATTGCCAAAGTGCACGCCGGCGCTGCTAAAACCGCCCGAACCGTCTGAGCCGTTCCAGAAGGATTCAGCCGGCAGATCCAAATCTTCTAAAGTCGCTATTTCAGCATTCGCTGTACTTACTATCGTCAAAATAACAATTAAACAAACCGTATTCCAAAATTTCATCAATCTTCCCGAAGCCATATTTTCATCTCCTCCAATTCCCAAAATTGCCGTTTGCTCTTCAAAAACATTCCACTTCATCTCTTTTGCTTACCTTCCTTTCTTTTGGTTTGCCCTTATCGCGAGGGCGTTTAATAAAAAAACCGCCGTTCCCACGAAAGGAACGGCGGTTTATTATTACTGCTCAAACCGAATACCAGCCAGCAACATCAGGCCGGAATCCTGCACTTAAGTTCCTGCTCGCGAGAACATCAGGGCCGCCTATCTCAAAATCCCGCACTAACCAACTGAGCTTAAGCTCACTTCTAATTAGTACAGGGCGAAACAGGCTCCCCTACGAGTGTGCAACCAACTACAGGCAGGTTTTCTGACTTGCGTCTTACCTCGGGGCTCCTTCCCATCCAGTACTGATTTTCAATAACGGACAGTGGATAAAAATGCCCCTCGGATTTCCGATATCTATCGGAACAGGCGCTACACAGCGGCGCGACCGTCACGGATTCTAACCGTGTTCCCGTTTGACTATCCCAAAGCACAGCTTCAGGACCTGCTGTCGGGTTATATTGTTTTCAAAGAACGAAAGAATGCTATCACACCATTGGGGTTTGTCAAACAAAAAAAATATCTTTTTAGCGTTTCAGATAAAGAATAATGCCGGCCAGAATCAAAATAACAACAACGCAGACACTCAGAGAAATTATAAATACCCATATAAAGCGTTTGTTCTGCCTGGATACGATATATTTGAGATATCTGTCGCTCGTGGCGAATGTCCGGCTCATCTGCATGATACCGTCGGTCTGGCCGAGCGTGCTCTGGTTAAGTTTGTCCAGAGTCTGATTAAATTTATTAAAGCTCTCAGTCATCTGGACATCCGTATCGGCAGCGGCGGCAAGCTGATGGTCGATATCAACTAAGGCATCGGTCTGCTTGGCTGTTTCATTCGGGATTTTTTCAACGGCATCCAAAAACTGATGGTTCTTGGCCGCGGCCGCCTTGAGCTGCTCGATAAGCTGTTCCGTTAACTTTTTTTGGCTTTCCACGACAGAAGGAAAACTCTCAACCAGCCTGGGCAACTGTTCGATCCGGCCTATCAATTCTTCATGCTGGGTAACCTGACGGCCCAAATGCTCGTTAAT
>JACNGQ010000129.1 GCA_014384025.1 Planctomycetota bacterium
TTTGTGCTTGAGTTCTGGAGCCTGAGCAGTTGTGGGGCTGCTATTTACAGAATGTATGTTTTCCTCCGTAAACCACTCCCCGCAGAAACGGCACTTCCTGGCATCTGCCAATATCTGATTAGAACAATTAGGGCACTTGATTCGTCCTTCTTCCATTGCTACAATTCTTTCTAAGCAATATTACTCTTAGTATCCAAGCTCCTTTTCTTCCAGATAATCACCCAAAACTATACATACCTGAGCTAATTCATTATCACTTGACAATGACCGAAATACAAATAAGTAGCTTCCATAGGATCTTTACTATCAAATTCTTATTTTCATAGCTATATTACATGGAAAATTTGGATTTCTTAGTCTTTCGGACCGTTGCCAGAACCGGTAAATTGAGATATCGCTTAACATCTTCAGCTGTTTTAATCGAATGATCGAAATATTCTGACAAGAAGGAAAAGCCAATCCCCAAAAAGAAGCTCAATGCCGCACCAAGACTAAATATTAATATTTTCCTTGGTTTTACAGGTGTAAATGAGCCTGCAGCAGGATCAATTACCTTGATATTCACTATTCTCTCATTGTCTAACATTGTGGAAATTCTTGTTTCTTCCAGAACTTTATTATATAAGTTATAATTATCTTCATCTATTTGAATCTGGCGTTTAAGTCGTTTTAATTCGATATCGTATTGATTTAATCTTTCCAAATCCTTTTGATATGATTCTATATGCTGTTTTTGGGTTTCCATTTTGGCGTTAAGACTTTTAACATGTACTTCTTCTAATAATAAATTTCTCTCTGCTTCCTTATAAATCACATTAGCTCCTGGTGTTATTGCTTCCATAAGAGAAGACATTTGTTTCTTGAGCTCATTAATTTTATTAATAGACGCAGCGATTTCGGTTTGGGTGTTTTTAAAAGATGCATCCAGGTTCGATGTTTGTTGTAACAAAAATTTACTCTGATCTTCATAGGAAGTGATTCTCTCTGTTTGTTTTAAAAGTTCCAACTTGTCCTCTGAATCCTTTAGCCTATTTTTTATTATTTCAACTTGTCTCTGAAAAAACTCATGCTCGACATCGATTTTATGTGTCTCTAAATGATACTCAAAATAAAATTTTATTAATGTATCAAGTACAACTTCGGCAATATAAGGATTGGACCATCTGAGTTGAAGCTCTATTACATCCGAATCCATCGATTGCATGGCTGAGAATTTTTTTTGAATTCCCAGAACAGCATCTTCATAAGGAGACAGCCTTTTTTTGAAGTTTATTCTGTATAATATTTCAAAGACGAAATCTCTAAGCTTGATGACAATCCGTCCTAACTCGTACTTTATTCTTTTGAAAAGAGTTGTTGGTTTGATAGATTTGGGAAACAGGAAATCAGTACCAAGTTTCTTAACCACTTTCTCAATCATAAATCTGTTAGTCAGCATCATAATTTCCGAGTTGATATCCTCTTTGGTCAAATCTGTTGTGAGCACTCGTTGTTGTGATGAAGGCGGTGCTGTAGGGATAGCAATATTTTCCCTGCCCAGCTTTACAAGTAATTTAGCGCTGGCTTCATAAGTTTCGGGCCAGACATAAAGACCACCGAAAACAGTGAATAACATTGTAAAGATAATAATAAATATTGAAACTTTGTGCTTGAATAAGGTGTAGTAGAGATCTCTTAGCGAGATACTATTAGTAGTTTCATCTTCCATCATGAACACCTTTTCACGTTTACTTTATCTTTACTTCAGGATTCAGATTATACATCAAGCCAAAGTTTAGAGTGATGGGAATCAGCTCAGTTATATATTCATCCACGAATTGGTTCAGCTTAGCTATATCTGTTTTGGGAACAAAAACAATGTCTTGAGGTTTGAGTTCAACATCATTTCGCATGGCATATGTTGTCAAATCCTCTTTGAGGTTAACGATCATGAATAGAGGTTCTTCTGTATTCTGGTTGCGTAGTATCACGACATTTTTTAACTCTGCCGAATTCTTATATCCTCCCGATCGTAAAATTGCTTGTAGAACTGTTAGCCTCCCAAAAATTGGTATAATTCCCACGTTATTTACTTCTCCTCCAACATAAACATTGAGCCCTGAAAACTGCCTTACTATAACGGATACCTCAGGGAAGGATAATCTGCCTGAATACTTTTTGGTTAGAACGTCATCAAGTTCTGAAGGAGACAAGCCTTCCGCTGTGACTTCATCGATCAGTTGCAAAGAAATCTTTCCATCGGGTCTTATAGTAACGAGATCGTTTAACTCCGGATAGTAAAAGAATTTTATGTCGATCGTATCACCGGCTTGCAGGATATAATCGCCATCTTTTTCCTCGACAACCTTGGGAGCCACCTCAGGAGGAGCCACGCTCAAATCGTTCGTCACATTTGAGGGTGTACAGCTGCTCAGGTTGAATAATATCAACGAAAATAGAGAGCAAATTAAAAGTTTATCAATTTTCATAAGTTTACACAAAACTTTCGACTATATTAATACTTAGAACGACCTCATAGCCAAAAACATCTGAATGCGCAGTATCAGCTTAATGCTTTTATAATCTTCGAACTCTTTAGCTTGGAAAATATTTTAGTATTGCTTAGAGTATTAGTCGTCCAGAAAGACTCTTAGGCTGCTCTATATGCAACCAGCAAGTTCCGGGGGCATCTCTTATTTTAGCTTACACTCTGTGCCGTACGTAATATGCTGTGCCTCCTCCCTAAGAATTGTATCCACAGGGTGTGTAAAATCTACATCTACCCGACTACCCAGATACGAGCTTATCCAATGTTTAATATATCAAATTAGCAGCTTTTCTGTCAAGGGAAAACTGTCTAATCATTCTTGCTTTTTCAACGCCTTCAAGCAAAATCGGCAATTGCAGGGCCAATTTGCCATTCTATATTATTTACTATTCGTTTTTTGTCCTGGCGGTATCAGAAGAGATTCTGTACCAAAGGTTTTTTCAAGTGAATTCGATATTATTTTCCGCGATTGCTCGGAATGAACCGGAGTAGTCCATGCCTTGTAAAGCTCGGTCTGGTTCTTTAAAGAGTCTAAGGTGTATAGATGTTTATTGTCCTGCGTTTTTAGCCTACCTTCAGCCATTTTAAGCAGCAGTGGTTCAGCCTCATCGTGTTGCCCCTGTTCTATATATACTCGGGCAAGATTGCTCATGGCGAAGAAATGTAACTGTTCTATTACAAGATTGCCATCGGGGACATGACTCAACTCTTCCTTACTCCCCAGCATAATAGGGATCATTTTCAGCACGTGGGAATGCAATTCTTCTGCCTTCTCGAATCGCCCCATGCCTTGGTAAACCTTAGCCAGTCTGTTCATGGCATCCAACGTATCAATGTGTTCTTCACCGAGTTTTTTCTGATATATATGGAGCGCAATTTCGAACTGCTGTTCGGCTGCCTTATTCTTGCTAAGTAGCCAATATATTTCTCCCAGTGTTCGGCGAACCGATGCCTCCGTGAGAGGTTCATTCTCGAAGTTGTCCTCAATACTCTCCGACACCGTGTCCAAAAATGAGCGAATCGTTACCTCATGGCCCTCGACCAGACGCGATTCAACAGATGTGACAAGATTATTATGGAGTAAATTAGTTGCAGCCATTGATATCTTTGCCTGTTGCTCTGACCTATTGGAGAAGATCGAAACCCCAACACCAACAATGAATACAGCCAGTACTGCTGTAATTAAAGTTGCTAACACTCGGTTTCTTCTTACGAGCTTTTTGGGTTTGTACGTAAAGTTTTGTGGTTCAGTTATTAACGGAGCTGCATCCAAGTAGGGTTGGATGGTGCCGGGAAGCTCGGGAACCAGCCGATAGCTTGTTATACGTTTCTTGTGTATCGCCTTGAGAAGAATCGATTCGAGTCCCTTGTACAGGCATATAGCAAGCGCAGCGACCCCGGAGCATATTGACAAAAACCGGACCCATTTTTTGGGTGCAAGGCTGAATATTGATTTGTCAGCCATATTCTTCTTGAGTTTACCATTGGGATAAACTTGCTGAATTACTCTTATCTCGGATTTCTCACCAGAAGTTCCAATAATATCCTCATGAGATTTTTTCACAGTTTCGTCTAATTCAGATTCAACCGGCAGCTCCTGCTTGAGCTCTGGACCCTGAGTAGTTATGGAACTGCTATTTACAGCAGGTTTGTGTTTCTCTGTAAACCACTCCCCGCAGAAAGTACACTTCTTGACATCTGCCAATATCTGCTCAGAACAATATGGACATTTCATCCGTTCTTCAGGTTCAGCCGGCAGCTCCTGCTTGAGCTCTGGACCCTGAGTAGTTATGGAACTGCTATTTACAGCAGGTTTGTGTTTCTCTGTAAACCACTCCCCGCAGAAAGGACACTTCTTGACATCTGCTAATATCTGCTCAGAACAATAAGGGCACTTGATTCGTTTCTCTTTCATTACTAAAATTCTTTCTAAGCAATATTAATCTTAGTATCCAAGCCCCTTTTCTTCCGGATAATCACGAACAATTTTATATATCTTAGGCAATCTCTTATCGTTTAATAAAGGCCGATATACAAATAAGCAGCTCCCAAAGTATCTATACTATCAAATTCTTATACATTGCCACTATGTCATATCGGTATTTGTTACTAGACTCCGTCCTCGTGGGGCGCCAAAAGCGATCCTAATTCTACATTCAAAGGCCTTTGGTATGCAAGTAAGCAATATTTGCACTTGTTGAATAAGTGAAATCTATACTACCGGCACTCCAGAGCTTGCGAAAGCCACACTAATCAAGCCAAAATTGTACTTGTCTTATCCGATAGGAATGCTATTTGAAAGCCCACCTTACAACGCAGAACTACAGAAACCATCTCCTTAAAATATCAGATAAAGCTACCACAGCCAATTAGTTCTTGGCTTCCTCTGTACTTAACTCCAAGCCATTTTCTCGAAACTATATGAAAATCATGTTAAATTACTCCTCTGTTAATACTCATTATATTACTAAACAAGCCATATGTCAAGAAAAAAGGGTGAAATTGCCTCCCATCCTTCATGAAAAACTCCGCCTTCTATCAGCTCAGTAATTGCGGTTTTTGCAAATCCGTGGGGAATATTTTTTTACTATCAGGTGAACTTTCTCTGGCTCGTATCGAGAGATCCCTTTTGGCAGGAGTAAGAGAAACCTGAGAAAGCATTAACAGGATAAACCGCAGAGGTTTATTGATGAACGTTTGACTTTACTTTTCCTGCCGGTTCGAGGATCCTGAAATACTGCTTATTGCCTTGTTTAGGCCCATACTATAAACAATAGGTCATGGACGAATGTGAATTGACTGGTGGGAAATAGATAATCTATATAACACAAGTCTTAAAAGGTCCCCATCTTACGAGGAAACCAGTCTATGATATGATGATAGCTAATACCGTGACCATTCAAGTCCTTCTGTCCTGGCCTTGCTTAGTTCTAATTGATCTGCCCGAATCAATACCTAAAAGATTAGGGTCTGGGGGCACTATTTATTAGCGCCCCCAAACCCGAGAATTTATTAAACTATTCTCAATATCTTAGCTGGTATTATTTCCAGCTTACCTTGATATAGTCAACATCGAATGCAGTTGCAGCGTTTCCTGAAAGGTCAGGAGAACCGATTTCGATATTTGTACCACTCTCAGCAACAACTGAGACCGCAGTAACATTAAACGTCTTTACATCTCCACCATTGGCTGAGGCTTTCAATATATGCGTTCCCGAACCACCGGCAGAAATTTCGATCTTATAGGTATTCCACTGTGTAGCGTCATCTACCGAGATCTTATTACCGCTGTTACCTACCATAAGACCACTCGAGGAAAGGGCGAAAGAAATAAGGCCCTGGCCCTTTTCGGCAATACCAATATTGCCTCTTCCGTACCAGTCAAAGCTACTGCCAATACCCTCAGATGGCCAGTCTAAAGGACCGGCTTGGTACAACTTTTCTCCACCTTTATACCAAGCGTCCAATGTTCCGGTAGTTGCCAGTCGTGCACGGAACTCAATTATTGCCCCGTCAAGAGCAAAATCGGTCGGTTGGGTAAGATAGATACTGAAGTTAGTCTGTGTTTTCGGAAGAAACGTACCGTAATCCCGAGGATCGCCGGCATCCTGGACACGCAGGTAGGTCACGTCATCTTCGGTTATCGATGCTACGCCACCGGGATTACCTTCGCCGGGAGCCGAACCGTCCCACATGTCCACATTGTTGTCATGATCCCATCCGTCCAGAGTGCCTTCGTACATATCAACATCCGCAATGAGTTGGATATCGTCGATGTCGAGCCTGCCCATACCAGTGTACACAGGGTAAACGAATCCGTCACCAGCGGCCGGTTCCACACCGATGGTCAACTTGGCAACGTCGGCCATATCGATGTCAAAATCGCTCAAATAAATGGTCCAGTTTGCCCACTCATCGTTCAACACAGCGTCTGGGTCTGGATGTTTGACGACCGAAATACCACCGGCAGAATCCTCAAGCGCTACGTACAGCGTGGCTGGTGATTGAGTTGTTGTTAAACCTATCTCTTGAGATGTAAATGGTAAGTCACCAACACCACCATCGATTTCGAGATTCGATAGAATTGCCGTAGCATAAGTCTCAGCACCTGAATGTGAGGTTAGTGCAAGGCCGATAAACACGTTGGGATCCATTGGGAGTATTTGCGGATTCCAGCCCATTGCAATCCATTCCAATTCCGGCTCGGGTTCCGGCTCTGCATTCGGATCGACCGGTGCATTCGGGTCGACAGGCTCCGGCTCGGGAAGCGGCAAAGCGTAGTAGGCATTGAACTCATCGCCAGTTCTGACTAACTTGAGCCATACCGGTTCAGTCTGTGCCTTAGCCTCGTCCGTTGCAACAGCGTCGTCGGCTGTAGAGCTGGCATCTGTTTCCGGTCTTGACTGGAATCTAATGCCATTAGCCGGGGTTGTAACATACACTGAGGCGTGCTTTGATCCAGCGTCCAGAGTCTCGCGAATCATAATGCCGGTTTTGGACCAGTTGTCTGTTTCAGCAAGGTCTTCAAGCCTTACCGTCATTGAGCCATCGCCTGAGAGCGGCAGATATGCGTATTGGAATTGATCCGAGCTGCCCCAAATATCAGCTCCGCGACCGACCATTGTAATAATGCCTGTTTCCGGGTCAACGGTGGTGCTACCTGCATTTTGTTCTGGCTGCCTGCCTCGGAATGAAATATCGAGTCCTATGGCTCCGCCGACACCGCTGCCCCAGTATTGTGCGGGATCTAAGGTAAGTGTAACCTCAGAAGCGAACGGATCAGCACTGTTGTCGTAAACCAGAGGCATGGCTTGAAGGCCGCTGTTGACATTCTCCCAGTTAATATATGGAGCTTCATCGTTGCCGACTATGGCGCCTCCAGCGGCGATCCAGGCATCGGATACCAGGTTATCAATGTCATTGTAGGTTTCAATGTCATCAACAATGACATTTTCCGAGACTGTAAAGGCCCAGACGAAACCCTCAGTTTCTACGCCATTGGCATCAACGCAATTAACAATCCAGTAGTAGGTTGTATTCAGGTCAAGAATACCTGGATCATAAGTCGGTTCATCCAGTCTTCCCTTGAATATTGCTTCAAGATCACCAGCAGCTACCTCTTCAGCGGTTCCAAAGATCATATCGAATTGAATTGCCCCTTCGCCGGGATTCCAGCTAAGGATGGTTGAGCTGCTTACGTTTGCAGCACCGTCAGCCGGAACCGGGCTGGTTGCAACTGTCGGAGGCATCAAAGCGCCTGAGGGGATAATCTGCTTGGAGATAACATCGCTGCTCCAGCGTAGCTCAGCGGCAGCACCGCCGCCATTCTCGTATTGTTCCAGCGTTACCAGATACTTCTGGCCGGCAACGAGATCGAGTGGTGGACTGTCGTACTCGGTAACACCCTGGTCTACCCAGGCATCAATTATATTTGCCCCATTCAGCCATACGCGAATACCATCATCGGCACTCCCATGGAGCTTGTATATCCCATCAACCGCTACCTGCAGATCGGCGTTAAACCTTACAGAGAAGTTATCAACCGGTACGTTAGGATCTGGTGTGGCTTCTCCCCAGTTGAAATCGATGTTTTTATCTGTACGAATTACTACCGGCTTTCCGGCCAGAGTTCTACCAAGGTAGAATTCGGTTTCGACTCCGCCTACGTCCGGATCGGTTGCTGTGAAGCTCCAGACAGTGCCCGGATTAGTGACGCCGATAGCAAACTCATCTACTTTCCAGTAGTAGGTTGTACCCGGCTCGAGCGCGCCTGGATCAAACGAGGTGTCCATCAGCTTGCCCATGTATGTATTCGGGTCTGCAGCCGCTACGAGTGCCTCGTTAACATCAAAGTACACATCGTGCATAATTGCGTCTTTGCCGGCTGTCCAGCTAAGCTGAGCGTCAAGAGGTATCCACTTACCGCCGTTGTATGGGCTCGGGAAATGGGCTTCCAGGGCTAATGTAGTAAAACTCCAGATGTCACCGGGATTTTCGACTTCAATGTCATTGGGATCATTGGGATCTTCGACAACATCAACGACATCGACGACTACCCAGTAATAGGTCGTCCCCGGATCCAGGGCTAAAGCGATTAATGGCACATTAGTTTCAACAGTGTACAACAGGTTTGGATCTCCAAATGTCGGATCTGTGGTTATATATACACGATGAAATAAAGCATCACTTCCAGAGTTCCATTCTAACGTTGTTGTATCTACCTCAATCGCACCATCAGCCGGTATAGGAGAAAAGGAAATCGGAGAAGTAAACTCTACAGTTAGTGTTACGGAATCACCCCCAGGCCCTCCCTCGGCCTCTCGAAGACCAGTCGATGGATTGTCTGGATCGTCGTAAATGATCAGCACAATGCTGTTGCCAGCGGACCAACCATCCTGGCTGATTATCTCCTGGATAATGGCGGAGAGGTCCGGTGACTGTTCCCTTTGGCCAGTCTCTGTAAACGGCGGTATGGACCACAAGACAAAAGCATCTGTAGTTGGCCTGTCCGTAATGTTGCTGGCGGTGCTGGCAAACGGTGCTGCATCGGGGCTCAACTCACCAAGGATGATAACATTCACCGGTTCCAGGGTCCCATCTTTGTCGGCCTTGTCCGCCTGGATCATCAAAGACGCAGAAGAGATAACGGAGCCTTGTGGGATATTAAGGGCATAGCGTACTCCGACTGCCTGCAAATCCGTTGGGGGGACTCCTCCGTCTTCATAGGGTATCTCGAGATCACTGCTGGTTACATCCATATCATTCTCGTCGAGGTGTTGCTCGGCATCATCATTCTCAGTAGCAATCCCGACTTCGATAACATAGGCCGATGCTACATTTGTAAAGGCAAGGCCCAGCACCAAAAGAAAAGAAGTTAAAAAAATCAATTTCCTACACATAATAGTTCTCCTCCAAACAAAAATGTATTTTGCATTATATTTTGGCAACACACCAAAACATTTGATGTCTTCAACAAGCTTCTTTGAAAATAATCGAATTTCAATTGAAGATAAGATGCAGTAAAATCGAAAATCGTACTTGATTGTTTCAGACATCAGTACCTGCGAAAGAAATACTGCAGGTAAATTTCAACAAAACGACCGATAAGTATTTTATTTCATACTCTTTTCAATCACCTGCCCAGGATGATTTAAGAACGACTTGCAACAACCTCCTTCCTTCTATTGTCCGATACACGGTGCTCATCAAAAAAAGCACAGGTTACCAATATGAAGAACAAAATCCTACTTACAATACTACTCCTTTAGAATTATAGACTACCTGCCAAGCAAAATCAACAAAAAAAACAAAATTTTTCGCCTATTAGTCCCATTTTCTCTAAATTTCCATTTTAGCAAGAATATGCTTAACTATCTTTATGTACACCATTACGTCACTTTCTCTCAATGAATAATCATTCCAGGTGGTTAGCATTTCTTATTGGCTACGTCCTATAAAAGCTCTTTTTGTACTTTTATAGGATGTTAAATTACAAAATCAGCTTCATTTGGGCCTATTTTATTGAATATTAGACTCTTAAATAATATTGTTCAATAAGTAAAATTTGGAAAAGCTGAGTTCCTAAACATCTTTTAATATTCATAGCATTGAAAAAACTATTTTACAGAAAGAATTAACTCTATTTCTATAATTATTTGTCAATAAATGAGTTATGTGTATTAATAAAGTCGTAGGGCCTCCAATAGCCCCTATATTACCTATTTTGACTAAAGTATTTTTTAGCTACCCTCCGATACTTATATTACCTAAATTGACACTGTGGGCGTTGGGGCTTGCTTGTATATGGAAATATAGGTAAATCAAGTAAAATGGTAAGAAATTAAATGGAGATTAGACAATGATAAAGGAAAACATTTTAGCCAGATATTTAGAACCACTCTTACAGGGCGATAGAAAGGCTTGCCGGGCGGTTATTGAGGAAGCACTTCAAAGCGGCATACCTGCAAATTCAGTCTATGTAAATATAATATGGCCGATTATGGTTGAAATTGAAAAATTACTTCGTGATGACAAAATTACTCCTATACAGGAGCATTTAGCAACTCGTGTTAATCGTAATATAGTGGACCAATTGCAGAACAAGCTGCCACGCAGACCAAGCAAGAATAAAAAAATAGTTGTTTGTTGCGCACCAGAAGAAATACAGGAGCTTGGTGCTCAAATGATGACAGATTTGTTTGAAAGCAATGGCTGGGATGTACGATTTCTTGGTGGTGGACTAACAAACGATGATATCCTTACTTTTTCAAACGAATATAGTCCCGACATACTGTTAATTTACGGTACCGGTCCAAAACAGGCGCCAAGTGTCCGGAGACTGATTGATACCATTAAATCAGTAAATGCGTGGCCGGACATGTGGATAATGGTATCGGGCGGACTATTCAACCGGGCCGAGGGACTATGGCAGGAAATGGAAGCTGACTTATATGCTGAGACGGCCCTTGAAGCACTTCAGGTAGCTTCGGGAGACAAGCCGGTTGTCAACTGTGAGAAAAGGACCATAAACCGTCGTAAAAAAAGACGCCAGACAATACCAGAAGATTTGACGGTACAGATATCAACATTTCAGAATTGAAGAGATAAGAAATATAATGGATTCTTAGTGTTACTTTAGAGTAGCACCATCAGATACTTTGGTGTCTAAACTTCGAGAAATATTGAGGACATAATCAATTTGTTTGTTGCTGTTTCCTGTACTTGAAAGAACATTTCATGAACATTTCATAGCATATATCGTATTTTTCTATTAATAATGCCAGCAAATAAGAAGTACGAATTATGCTTGTATTTTACGTTTGGATATAGTAAAATACTCAAACGATGTTGAAATTAACAGGAAAACAGATGTATAAACAATGTGTTATTGTACTTCTATGCATTTCGATAGCAGCCAATTTAACACATTGGAAAGTGCTGTGTTTTGGTGCGGATGGTCATATTGAATTCGAATCAGCTTTTCACGAACGCTGTGATAATCCCACTCAATCCTCTGCTTCGGATAAAAGCGTGTTTTCCTCTCAAGCAGGTCATGAAATATGCAATCATTGTGGACCCTGTATAGACGTCCCGATTTCCAGTGGACTGGCAAAGGTTTCCCGTACGCCACAACAGTTGAATCAAAAATTTCCGGTACCAGCTACAAGCATTCTTGCAGTTACCTACAAGGATGTTTGTTCGGCATATTATTTTACTTCAAATACTTTTAATGACACTTCTTACTTTGACCCTCTGCGAACTGTAATCCTGCTGGTTTGATCTACCGGATAAGCATTTCTTTCCAATGACATTTACAAAGCATTTAATGTAAATGGCTGGGCAGCATTCTGTCATCTTCTGATACTCCACGAATTGAAATTTCAGAAGAGACTTAAAACCGGATTAATAAATTAGGATTACTGTAATGTGTATTAGATATTTACTGTTAGTTATGCTGTTTGCTCTTGTTGTTTCAGGCTGTATGGAGCAAAGCAGCGATGTTACGCTGACTAAACAACAGTCGTTGGGACAAGAATTCATCACTTTCCAGCCTCCCGCCAAGCCCGTGGAAAACCCGGATGTTCCTGAAATATCCGAGCCAACCGGCCCGATTACTTTACGAGAAGCTCTGGCTTTGGCGTTACTTCACAATCCTGAGCTGAAGGTATTTTCCTGGGATATTCGTGTCTCGGAGGCGAAGCGATTACAGGCATCTCTTTTGCCAAATCCGAAACTTGAGGTCGAAACTGAGGAGGTTGGCGGGCCGGGTCAGCGCAACGATTTTGATGGCGCAGAAACTACAATACAACTGAGCCAGTTGATAGAACTCGGGGATAAACGCAGTAAGCGAACAAAACTGGCTTCGTTGGAAAAAGAATTGGCGGGATGGGATTATGAAGCTAAACGGCTGGATGTATTTACCGAAGTTGCCAAGGCCTTTGCCGAGGTGCTGGCCGCACAGCAGGGGCTTGAATTAACTCAGGAACTGCTGCGGGTTTCTGAAGAATTATTGGATACGGTTACTCAAAGAGTTGATGCCGGTAAAGATTCGCCGTTAGAAAAGACCAAAGCCATGGTGGCGCTATCTAATATTAAGATTCAGCATCAACAGGCTATACAGTATCTTGAGTTCACTCGTAAACAACTGGCAGCCACCTGGACAGGCACAAAGCCGAAGTTTAAGAGTGCTGCAGGCCGGCTTGATTCTTTGTCGCCCATACCGTCAATTGAAGAGTTAACATCTCTGATCGAGCAGAATCCGGACATTGCGCGCTGGTTACTGGAAATTGAAAAAGAAAAGGCTGCTTTGGAACTGGAAAAAGCCAAAGCAATTTCAGATATTACGCTTAAGGGAGGGATACAGAGATTCAATGAAACAGATGATAATGCAATATTGTTTGGCATTTCTATTCCGTTGCCAATCTCAGACAAAAACCAGGCGGGAAAACTCCGGGCGAGGTACGAGCTTGCAAAGGCAGGAGAAGAACAAAGAGCGGCCTATATCAGAGTGCAAATGAAATTAGCCAGAGCTTATCAGGCACTTTCAAGCGCATATACGGAGGCCACTGAACTGGAGAAGAACGTATTGCAGGGGGCCGAAGGTGTTTTTGAGGCCTCCCGGACAGGTTACGAACAGGGTAAGCTGGATTATTTGAATGTACTGGATGCGCAGCGAACTTTATTTGAAGCAAAAGGGCGATATATAGATGCTCTTGCTTCTTACCATGCTGCTAAAGCTGATGTCGAACGTCTAATTGGATGCTCAATCGACAGTGAAACTCTTTCAAAAAGTGAGGACACAAAATGAAGCATAAAAAAATATTGGTTTCAGCAGTTGTTCTTTCGATTGGCACACTTGCTGTTATTATTTCAAGGCTCGACTTAGAGCAAGCCGGCGGTGTTCCAAAAGATCTTGTCCAAGCAGAAGCTCTTGACGAGCATGAAGATGAGCAGGTCATAGAACTGAGCGAAGAACAAATTAATGAAATCGGTATCAAGCTTTCTACGGCCAGCAGCGGCAAACTTGAGATTTATGTGAACCTGCTTGGAGAAGTTGCTGTGAATTCCAACCGGATGGCTCATATCGTCCCGACCGTACCGGGCATCGTTCGCCAGGTTGTCAAGAACATAGGCGATAATGTTGTTGCCGGAGAAGTTATTGCATGGCTCGAAAGCACCAAGCTGGGCGGGGCGAAGGTAGATTATCTTGCCAGGCAGTCAGAGATATCCTGCTGTTCGATAGAGCTTGTCCGGGCGCAGGAAGTCTATGACAATACTATGAATCTTCTGGAGACATTGAAGAGTTCTCCGTCATTGGAAATTCTTTTGAATATGAACGGCACTGCCATGGGTATGAACCGCAGCCTGCTTGTTTCATCCTATGCCGAGTTCACATTTGCAAGGGAAACATACCTGAGGGAAAAAGATCTTTATGAAAAGAAGGTTTCCAGCAAAGGGGACTTTTTGAAGGCCGAGAGCGCCTTTAAGAAGGCCGATGCCCAATATGTCGCTACGCGAGACAGCGTTAACTTCGAAGTTTACCGCAATCTGCTGGAAACCAGACGAGCCCAAAAGACCCGCGAGATTGAACTGAAAGCCGCAGAACAGCTTCTTTATGTTCTTGGTCTGAGTGCTGAAGATGTCAATGACCTTGCAGCTCTGTTAAAAAACCAGGGCACACAGGCAAAAGAAGAGGAAGAATGTACTGATCCCAACTGTACGGAATGTGCAGCAAAAGCATTGACCAAAGGTCAGGATGCAGATTTCTCTGACCTTCGTATAACAAACGAAAAACTGGCATGGTATCCCATCCGCAGTCCGTTCGAAGGGACAATTATTGATAGGCATATCACTTTAGGAGAAGTGGTCAAAGATGATTCGGAAGTTTTTGTAGTTGCCGACCTGAATACTGTCTGGGTTGATCTTCATGTTTACCAGAAAGACCTGATGACAATTCACAAAGGACAAAAGGTCGTAATATCGGCCGGCCAGGCAATGCCGAATACCGAGAGCGTAATTAACTATATTGGCCCTGTTGTAGGAAAGGATTCGCGTACCGTTCTTGCACGAGTTGTTGTATCAAACGAGTCAGGCATGTTTAGGCCGGGTCTGTATGTTACGGCAAAGGTTTTAGTCGATGATGTAGAAGCTGATATTGTGCTGCCAAAAGAAGCCGTCCAAACCCTAAATGGTGAGAAATGTGTCTTTATTAAAGACACTCATGGCTTCGAACCGGTATTTGTGACGATTGGCCGCAGCGATGCTGATTATGTGGAAGTGACTGCAGGACTCAAAGCAGGCTGGCAATATGTTACAAAAGGAGCTTTTGAGCTTAAGGCCAAGATAATCACCAGTACTCTTGGCAGTCATGCGGGTCATGGCCATTAGAAGGAAGAATTAAATGCATAATAAAATTGTTGATATTTCTCTTCGGTACCGATTTTTTGTTATTCTTGGTGTTATAGGAATAACAGCATTGGGTATTTACCAATACTCTCAACTGCCTGTCGATGCCTTTCCCGACATATCGCCTGTTATGGTACCTGTTTTTGCCGAGGCCCATGGTATGGCGCCCGAAGAGGTCGAGCGTTTGATTACTTTTCCCATTGAGTCGTCAATGAACGGTCTGCCGGGCGTTCGGCAGATAAAAAGTACCTCTGCTTTCGGAATGGCAGTCATATACGTTTACTTTCAAGATGACGTTGACATCTATTTTGCGCGCCAAATCGTATCGGAAAGGCTCAATGAGGCATTGGCTCAGCTTCCCGAAATGCATGAGCCGCCTGCATTAGGTCCAATCTCTACGGGTTTGGGACAAATATTTATCTATTACTTAACTTTAAACCCGGATGTTGATACGGGTGGAAAAGATCCGTCAACATATCTTCGTGAGGTAAATGACTGGGTGGTTAAGTATCAACTGCAGACCGTCCCTGGTGTGACGGATATCCTGTCGATAGGGGGGCATGTTCTCCAGTATCAAATCCGGATTAATCCCTATGCTCTAAACAAATATAAAGTAGGACTGGAAGAAGTTATCGAAGCCGTTAGGGAAAACAACAGAAATGCCGGCGGACAATTTATGCATATAGGCAGCGAAGAATACCTTGTCAGGGGAATCGGCCTGTTGCATGACCTGGAAGATATAAGAAATATCCACGTTAAAGTGATTGAAGGGGTCCCGATCAAGATTGGCGATTTGGCCGAGGTAAGTTACGGCAAGGAAATACGCCGCGGAGTGGTTTCTCGAAACGGTAGCGAAGAAGTGGTTTCCGGCATTGTGCTTCAGCTTTACGGCCAGAATACCTCTAAGGTTATTGAACGTTTATACGACAAGATTCCGGAGGTGCAGGCCTCTCTGCCTGAAGGGGTAACTTTAGTACCTTATTACGAGCAGGCCGAACTCGTCAGGCAGGCAACATGGACAGTTAAAAAGGCTCTCCTCCAGGGGGCTGTGCTCGTCATAATAGTTTTATTTTGTTTTCTTGGAAACTTTCGCTCTGCTTTTATTGTGTCGCTTGCACTTCCACTGTGTGCACTCATATCAATAATCTTCATGCGTCTGATGGGTATCTCGGCAAATCTTATGTCTTTAGGAGGTATCGCCGTTGGTATCGGCATGCTTGGTGACGGTGCTATTGTAATGGTGGAGAATATTTACCGTCATCTGAATGCCAATATTGATAATACGTTGCGAAAGAAAACCGACATCATTGTTGAATCCGCCAAAGAGGTCAGCAGGCCGATTATCTTTTCCATTATAATTATAATAACGGTTTTTCTGCCGATTTTCAGCCTTGAGGGTGTTGAAGGTAAAATGTTTTCTCCTATGGCCTTTACGCTCTGTTTTGCTTTATTCGGCTCTTTGATAGTTGCAGTTACAGCAGCCCCTGCTTTGTGCACTTATCTGCTTAAAGCAGGCAGGCATAAGGAATTCATAGTAGTGACCAAACTGAAAAGGATTTATAAACCATTGCTTCTATGGTCGATTGGTAACAGAAAAAAGGTTCTATTGGGTGTCCTTATTGCTTTTGTTTGCAGCATTTTACTTGTGCCTTTACTTGGCACCGAATTCATCCCTACACTCGAAGAGGGCTCGATATTGATTGGCGTTACCATGTCACCTTCTATTTCACTTACAAAAGGCACTGAAGTTATTCAGGCTCTCGAAAGAAAAATCATTGCTTTCGAAGAGGTCGAGGAGGTAGTTTCCCGTATAGGAAGGCCCGAAGCCGGGAGCCATCCGCATCCGGTCAATTATGCTGAAATTCACATTGAGCTGAAAAAGCAGGATAAATGGTCAACCGCTTACAAGAGCAAGAAAGCCTTGATTGAAGCATTGAACGGAACACTATCGAATTACCCCGGCGTTCAATTGAATTTCACGCAGCCAATCCAAAATGCATTTGATGAGCTGCTATCCGGTATCAAGGCACAGGTTGCTGTAAAACTTTTCGGTGAAGATCTTGATGTACTTAAGTACACAGCTCAGGAGATCCATAATTCTATCGATAATATTCCGGGCCTGGTGGACCTTGCCGTAGAGCAAAGTTATGGTCAGCCGCAAATTCAGATCATAGCAGACCGTCAGGCGTGTTCTCGATATGGAATAAACGTCAGTGAAATCCTGAAACTTGTGGAGCTGGCTATCGGGGGTGAGGTGATAGATAACATATATCTGAATATCCGCCGTTTTGGAATTCATGTTCGTTATCAGGAATCTTACAGGTCTGACCCCAAAGTCATAGAGGACTTGCTGGTTACTGCTGAAAATGGAACTCTTATCCCGCTTAAACAAGTGGCTCAGATTAAAGAAGTAACCGGGCCTATCCAGATAAATCGTGAGGGAAATCAGCGACGCTGGGTTATTCAGGGTAATGTGCGTGGAAGGGATTTGGGAAGCGTTATCGCCGACATAAAAAAAAGTATTAACAATAACATCAAACTGCCTCCAGGATACTATGTTGAATACGGCGGACAGTTTGAAAACCAGCAAAGGGCTATGGCCAGACTTACTATTATTGTTCCGATAGTCATTATTTTGGTGTTCCTGGTACTGTGTCTGACATTCGGCTCTATAGGTGAAGCTCTGCTTATAATAATAAACGTTCCATTAGCACTGATAGGTGGAATCCTCGGACTATTCCTGGCCGGCGAGTATTTATCAGTACCTGCAGCCGTGGGATTTATTGCACTTTTTGGTATCGCTGTGCAAAATGGAGTGGTCCTTGTAAGCTGTATCAATCTACTACGAACAGAGGGCATAGAAACCAAAGAGGCCATAATCAAAGGCTCACTTCAGCGCCTGCGGCCTGTATTAATGACGGCAACAACTACTGTTCTGGGTCTGTTACCTCTGTTGTTGTCAAAAAGCATAGGTTCCGAGGTACAACGGCCATTGGCGGCGGTGGTGGTATTTGGCTTAACGTCGGCAACTGTGCTTACACTTTTTGTGATACCGGCTTTTTACAAATGGTTTGCAATCAAAATAAGTGATTGAACAGATAACAATATGTGCGGGAAATTCTTGACAGCGGGCATGAGAAATACTTATAATCCATTATACTATGGACAAAATAAAACAACTCGCAAAAGAACATAGCAATGTTACCCGTCGTTACTTCCTTCAGCTCGGCGCGGCGGGTGTAACTGCTCTGAGTATTTCAAAGCTCTGGGCCCAGGAGCATGAGGGTCAAATCGACCCACTGCTTGCTGAGGCCGTTTCAAAACTGGAGTATCTCACTCAAGATAAGGATTTTCGCACTTTCGGTCGAGGCAAACCGCCGCCGCATAAGCTGCCGCCTGAAAAACTTCGCGAAGTAGGACTGGCGCGTGAAACATGGGAGCTTGAGGTTGTTGCCGATCCCGAAAGTAACTCTGAAGTCGATCAGCCGCTTTCTAAGGCTTTAGGCACGGCCATGAACTTCGATGGATTAATGAAGCTTGCCGAGACAAAAGCCGTGCGTATTATGAATTTGATATCCTGTACGAACGGCCGTCATCCATGTGGAATGGGATTATGGGAGGGAGTACCTCTGAGGGATGTGGTATGGTTAGCACGTCCGAGAGGTAATGTTCGGCGTGTCTTTTACTATGGTTACCACAACAACGACCCAGAGCAGAGATTCCAGAGTTCCCTGCCTATTGGCCGTGTCCTGGAAGACCCGCCAGGCAAGCACCCTGTAATGCTGTGCTACAAACTCAATGACCAATGGCTTACACCCGCCCGAGGCGCTCCGGTTCGTATGATGGTTCCGGGTGAATATGGTAATAAGTGCGTAAAGTGGCTCCATCGCATTATATTAACGAATAATTTCCAGGCCAACGATACGTATGCAGGCTGGAACAATGATACTGTCAGTTATCTTAAGACCTGTGCTCGCTTTATCCATACTCCAAAGCAAATCAAAGCCGGGCAGCCTATGCCGATAACAGGAGTTGCAGAGGTTGGTATATCGGGCCTGAGCAAGGTTCAGTATTGGCTTGCCCCGGAGGATAAACCTCTTCCAGAGGATGACCCTTATTTTGCCAGGGCCGAGTGGAAAGATGCGGATATTCTGCCTCCTCCGAAAGATTGGGGAGGAGGACTTCCCGATGGTAAGATGCCGCCTGTCCCGCTACAATTCGACACTGACAGCGGAAAACCGCACCGCTGGCCAATACCCAATACGATTGCCCATTGGGCCGCACTGCTTAGGGCTGAACGGCCAGGACAATATGACCTTCGCTGCCGGACAATCGATGCCAATGGGATTGCACAACCTATGCCGAGACCATTCCCCAAATCGGGTAATAACACTATCCGGGAAGTAAAAATCACTGTTGAAAAGTGAATTCAGCTATGTTGTTAAAGCTGCATGTCAGGCACGGCTTGCGATCGCTTTTCTTACTCGTTCCGGAGTCATTGGGATTTGAAACAATCTGGCGCCCGTGGCATCATAAACAGCATTGGTAAGAACTCCGCCCATACAAATAATGGCCGGCTCTCCGCCTCCTCTTGAAGGTGATTCATCAGCTTCTATCAGCACTGTTTCGATCTTCGGTACCCATGAGAAACGCGGAAGCTCATAACTGTCGAAGTTCATATCGATGACATCCCCACCCTGGAAGTGGACTTCTTCTGTTAACGCATAACCCAGACCCATCGTTATACAGCCTTCTACTTGGATTGTAGCTCCTTCCGGATTAATGACAAGGCCCAAATCCTGGGCGCATACGACGCGTTTGACCTCTATGCTTCCGGTTCGCTCATCAACTTTGACTTCTGCGAATAGAACGACAGGGACGTTTACGTCAAAACCACAAGCCATTCCATAGCCTCTTCCACTGGGGGTTTTGTTGGCCGGAGTCCAGCCGAATTTGTCGGCTCCGGCTTTGAGCACTCTTCGAAATCTCTCGTCGGTTATGTTCTTTAGACGGAATTCCAGAGGGTCAATTTTCGCTCTGGCGGCCATGACATCGATGTGAGATTCCCGTGCAAAGCTGTTGGTGTTATTGTCTGGTGCTCGCCAGGGGCCGGTTGCGACTGTGTGCATGTTTTCGCCATTCTTCAACTCTCTGCAAACCGTCGTACGATGATTTGGTACATCGTAGAATAGCTGAGAACCTCGGCTGCCCATGCCGTATATGTCGTAATTCCACGAAACAATCTTCCCCGAGTCGGCTATACCAGACTTAATCTTAACAACTGCCGCAGGTCTGAATGTGTCATAGAAGAACTCATCTTCACGGGTCCAGACAAGCTGGACCGGTTTTTTTGCAATCTTTGCCAGCTTGACTGCCTGCATGGCCTGGCCGTTGCTTATCTTTCCGCCAAATCCGCCTCCTACGAAAGGTGTAATAACACGGACATTTTCTTCCGACATACCAAGCTCTCGGGTCAAATCCCTGCGAAGGCCGAAAGGCGTTTGAGTTGAGGCCCAAACTGTAAGCTTATTATCTTCGAAATGTGCCAAAGCGGCGTGAGGCTCCATCGGAGCATGAGAAACATAACCGTTCAAATACGTTTCCTCAACCATATATTTAGCGAGCTTTTGTCCGCTCTCGATATTACCACCCTGGGCGGTTACTTTGCTGTTACCGGCATTATCGACGAAATAATCGAATACGGTTTTATCATCAAATCTCGCTTTGGGAATATCATATTCGACCTGTAAACTACCCAGAGCTTTCTCGGCTATATCGGGATACTTATGCAGTACAGCAATTAGCTCACCATCCCGGACAACCTGTGCGCCTTCGATTTTGTCAACTATTGAAGTATCCAGGCTTTTTACTTTTGCACCGTGATACGGAGGTCGAAGAATCTTTGCGCATACCATACCGGCAATGCGAATGTCACCTGTATATTTTGCCTCGCCTGTTACCTTTTTCCTGGCGTCAAGGCGGTTAACAGGTTTTCCAATCAGATTATATTGTCCGACTGTTTTTATCTGGGGTTCCTGCTCCAGGCGCTTTTGAATCTTCTTGCCTTCGGTCAGTTGAGCGTAGGTGACTTTTTGTGACTTGTTGGTCTTGTCAAACACGACTCCGTCTTTGACAGCCAGCCGGTCTTTGGGTACCTTAAGACGCACCGCTGCCAGCCCTATCAGGATAGCCCGAGCTTCAGCTCCTGCCGCCCTAAGCACAGGGCCAAAATACGGCGTGGTCATGGAACCCCACGTACCTGCATCGAACGGACAGAGGTCGGTATCTCCCATAACCATATCAACCGATTCCAAAGGTACATCAAGCTCATCTGCCAATGTCTGGGCAAGAGAAGTGATGGGACCCTGTCCCAGCTCGACCTTGCCGGTGAAACAAGTAACTCTGCCATCTTCTCCTATCCTGAGATAGGCATTAAAATCAGGCCGTTCTTTTTTGCCACGGCTTTGCCCCCTTGCCGTTGGTACCTGCCCTACAGCGAAGAAGATTACGATT
Source organism: Planctomycetota bacterium (assembly GCA_014384025.1). Lineage (GTDB taxonomy): Bacteria > Planctomycetota > Phycisphaerae > Sedimentisphaerales > Anaerobacaceae > NIOZ-UU13. The sequence goes on from JACNGQ010000129.1 coordinate 21,446, forward strand.
CCACTACCTAAGCTCTGCAGAAACTCTCGACGGCTAAGTGGATAGATATCCTCGTCATGGCCGTGCTCGGCGACTTGCAATTTATCCTCGTTCATCTTTACCCGGCTCCTTTCATTTCCTGAGCTGCAGTTTCGATAGCCCGGATAATTCGAATATGTGCTCCGCACCGACACAGGTTATACTCCATGCCCTCGATGATTTCTTCACGGGTGGGTTCCGGATTCTTCAATAAAAGACTATAAGCGTTGAGAATCATACCCGGTGTACAGAAACCGCATTGAAGAGCATCGTGCTTAACAAACGCTTCCTGAATCGGATGCAGTTTTCCGTTCTTTGCCAGACCTTCGATGGTAAGAACATTTTTACCTTTGATGCTCCTGATGGGAAGCGTGCATGACCGCGCGACTCTGTCATTAACTATAACAGTGCACGCACCGCACATTGCTTTACCACAGCCATATTTCGTACCGGTCAGACCCAGATCGGTACGCAATACCCATAGAAGCGTACGTTGGCTGTCTGTAGTTAAACTAACAGATTTGCCGTTGAGTGTGAAAGAAATGGTTTCGTTCATATCGAACCCTCTCGTGTTTTAGGTTCCAATCTAAAGTTCAAACTGGAAAAATTGAAGCATATTTCATAGCGAATGTCCAGAACAATTTTATGGCTAAAAATGTTATTCATCTGGAGTTTTTGGACGCGAAGAGAGCGTCTTCACACAATAAAGATATTTCTTGAAAGACAGGAAAATAATGATAAAATATTTGTTCTGGAATCTAAATAAGAGGAGCCATTGCAAGTAAGTATTTTATGAGCAGGAAGAATGATACCATTTGAAGAAGCTCTCAGAACTGTTTTGGATTCAGTTCGCAGGCTCGGCAGCGAGCGGGTCGATATTACCAATGCGACAAACCGGATATTAGCTGAGGATGCCCAATCGGATATGGACATGCCGCCATTCAATAAATCTGCTATGGACGGCTATGCCTGCCGAAGAGCTGATTTGGTCAATGAGCTTGAGGTGGTTGAAACCATTCCTGCGGGATGTACACCCACGAAATCGCTCGAACCGAATCAGTGTGCGAAAATTATGACAGGTGCTGCAGTGCCGCAATGTGCCGATTGTGTCGTTATGGTTGAGTTTACCGAAAATCCCACTGATAGTACTATGCGTTTTGTCGGTGAAAATACAGACGACAACATTTGTCTCAGGGGTGAAAACATCAAAGAAGGCCAAGTCGTTCTATTTAAAGGTACGCGCATCGGGCCGCAGCATATTGCGGTCCTTGCTTCGGTTGGTTGTGCACAGCCGGTGGTTTCGAAAAGGCCGAGGGTCGGGATACTCGCAACGGGTGATGAATTGGTTCCACCGATATCCAGGCCGGGGCCGTCACAAATAAGAAACAGCAACAGCTTCCAGCTTACTGCGCAGGTTGAAAGTATGGGGGCCATAGCAAAAAATTACGGCATTGCCAAAGATACAGACCAGTCCATTGATAAGATGTTCAAACAAGCGGTTGAGGAAAACGATGTTGTTATCGTCTCCGGCGGTGTTTCGATGGGAGATTTCGACCTTGTGCCGGGAATATTGAAGCAAAACAACATAAACCTCTTGTTCGAAAAGGTGGCGATAAAGCCGGGAAAACCGACAGTCTTTGGTGTCTCAGAAAATATCTATTGCTTTGGGTTGCCCGGCAATCCGGTATCGACGTTTGTAATATTCGAGCTTTTGGTTAAGCCTTTTCTTTATAAGATGATGAGCTACGATTACACACCTGTTGCTGTTATGATGCCAATGGGTGAATCCTTCAAGAGAACGAAGACCGAAAGGCAAGCCTGGATTCCGGTTGTAATTACGGATGCCGGTATGTTGAAACCTGTTAACTATCACGGTTCGGCACACATTAATGCGCTCTGCATTGCGGACGGACTGATTAGTATTGGTGTTGGTGTTGCGGAAATTGAAGGAGGAACGGTTGTTCCGGTCAGGTTGATTTGAATGAAACATAACTTTTAGGTCGTGTAAGTGATGAGCGTTGATTACCTTAGAATTTCAGTTACTGACAGATGCAATCTTAGGTGTGTTTACTGTAATCCTTTGGGGGATTGCGGTTTTTTCGAGCACAAGGAGATTCTGCGGTTCGAGGAGATAGAGCGCATAACCGGATTATTGACCGAATGCGGGATAAGCAAGATTCGTCTTACCGGCGGTGAGCCGTTAGTGAGAAAAGATATTGTCCGGTTGGTTGGCAAACTCGCAGCGCTGCCGGCCATTGACAGCCTGGCACTAACAACTAATGGCGTGCTTCTTGAAGGGCTTGCCGGGCAACTTAAAGCCGCAGGCTTACAGCGGGTTAATATTAGCGTTGATTCGGCCCGAAGAGACAGCTACAGGAATATTACTGGATTTGACCTGCTGCCGAAAGTAACCAAAGGTATCTATAAAGCAATAGAGGCAGGTCTGGCGCCTGTTAAAATCAACAGCGTTATAATAAAAGGCGTCAATGACAGTGAAGAGCAGATTGCAGCACTCGCAGAAATGAGCATTCGTTTACCTCTTACCGTCAGATTTATAGAGTACTGTCCGACCGGTAAACACACAAATCCGGCGAGTGATTATTTCCCCAATAGTGAGGTTCGTGCTATTATAGAGCGCAAATATGGACCACTTTCCAGTGTAGTTGAGGGGCACAGCAATGGCCCTGCGTTGAATTTCAAGATCAAAGATTCAGTCGGAGGGATAGGTTTTATAAGCGGCCGAACTTCAACGTTTTGCTGTTCGTGCAATCGACTTCGGTTGACCAGTAACGGAAAGCTCATGCCGTGTTTGTATTCGGCTCATACCTACGACCTTAAACAGCTTATCCGCAGCGGAGCAAGTAACCGGCAAATTCTGGACCTGCTGGGCAGGGCAATAAATGAAAAGAGTAACTATACGAAATTGAACTCGTTGAACGAAGATTTTTCAATGTGTAAAGTAGGAGGTTAAGAGCTGTGGCGGATAATAGTGGAATGATGGATGTAAGTATCAAGGACATTACCCTGAGGACTGCGAAGGCGAGCGGCACAATTGTCCTTGGTGAAGAAGCCTTTCAAACTGTCAGGCAGGGCATTTGTATCAAGGGTGATGTGCTTGCGACTGCAAAAGTTGCCGCTATCACTGCGGTGAAATCTACGCCGGCGATAATTCCCATGTGCCACCTTATCCTGATTGAGGCTGTTGATGTTGACTTCGATCTGAGTGAGCAGAACCAGTCAATTACAGCAACTGTGACAGTGAAATCTTCGGGCAAGACGGGTGTAGAAATGGAAGCTCTCGTTGGAGCAGGTGCGGCGTGCCTTACTATCTATGATATGCTGAAGTACAAAGGCAAGGATATGGTTATAACCAATGTAAAATTAATTGAAAAAACCGGTGGTAAAAGTGGCGACTACAAAAGGCAGAATTAAAGCAATATCGGTTTCAAAAGAAAAAGGTACGCAAAAAACGAATGTGCTCAGAGCCGAATTGAAGGCAGATTTTGGTATCATCGGGGATGCTCATTCGGGTAATTGGCACAGACAGGTAAGTTTACTTGCGCTTGAATCCATAGATAAAATGATAGCAAAAGGCGCAAAAGTCGCCCCGGGCAATTTTGCCGAGAATATAACGACGGAAGGTCTCGACTTGTGTGCTTTGGAAATCGGAAGCATACTGAAGGCTGGGGCTGACGTTGAGCTTGAAATAACGCAGTTTGGGAAGAAATGCCATAGTAATTGTGAAATCTTCGAGCAGATTGGCGACTGTATTATGCCGCGAGAAGGTGTTTTTGCAAGGGTGGTTAAGGCAGGGGCAATAAATGTTGGTGACCTTATCGAGGTTATGACCAATGAAAATTAAGGTAGCTGTATTGACAATCAGTGATAGCTGTGCTGAAGGCAGTAGAGAGGATGTAAGCGGGCAAACTATTATAGATATGCTCCCTGTAGAGACTTTTGAGGTATGCGAGAAGAAAATTGTCGCTGATGATCACGAGGAAATAGTCAGCGTTCTAAAGAGTTTTTCAGATGAACAGAGTATTGACGTGGTGCTGACTACCGGCGGGACGGGACTGGGGCCTCGCGATGTTACGCCGGAGGCAACGGCATCTGTGTGTGAGAGAATGGCCCCTGGTTTTAGCGAAATTCTAAGAGTCGAAGGTTTCAGAAAAACTTCAAAAGCAATCCTGTCACGGGGTGTCGCTGGTATGCGGAAGAATTCCCTCATAGTTAATCTACCCGGAAGCCCTAAAGCTGTACGAGAATGTTTGGAAATAATTTTGGATGTCATACCCCACGCAGTGAAAATGATACGAGGTGGGGGACATTAACTAAAAAAGTGCTGTTTCCTTAATCCGTAAATGTGCTTATAATATTATACTGAAAGACCGGCAATGTGCTGGCTGGATTTGGTCTGGAAAAATCATGTTTAGTGGAGGACAGTTATGGATGCCAAAATTACTTTGATCGTTAACGGCAATGAAAGAACGGTCGTTACCGACCCGGCACGGTCTCTTCTTGATGTGCTGCGAGAGGAGTTCCATCTGACCGGCACCAAGTACGGCTGTGGCGAAGGGCAGTGTGGAGCCTGCACGGTGTTGATGGATGGCAAAAAAACTCTCTCCTGCATTACGCCGGTTGTTAGGGCTGATAAGAAAAAGATTACAACAATCGAAGGGTTTGCTGATGGTGATTCACTTCATCCTATTCAGCAGGCCTTCCTTGACAAAGGAGCAATTCAGTGTGGATACTGTACTTCCGGCATGATATTGGCTGCTGCTGCACTTCTGAAAAATAATCCGAAGCCAACGGACAAACAAATCAAGGAAGGAATGAATGGCAACATATGCAGGTGTAATGGATATACAAAAATAATAAATGCCATTCGCCAGGCTGCATTGCAAATGAAGGAGGTGAGAATACCATGATAAAAGATACCCATACAAAAGAATTGCTTGAACCTCTTTGTAACGACTCTATCAATGCCCCGGACTCGGGGATTAAATTGACCCGCCGAACATTTGTGCAAATGCTTGGCTCAGGGCTTCTTATCACGGTTACTCAGGGTGTTTCTTTCGGTCAGCGAGGCCGCAGTGATGGACAATTATCTGTTGCGGCACGGCTCCACCTAAATCCGGATGGTACAATAACCGTCATGACCGGCAAAGTCGAGGAAGGCCAGGGGTCACGGGCGGAACTTGCACAGGCCGCCGCTGAGGAGCTGCGGGTTTCCGTTGATCGGATCCGTATGATAATGTCTGATACGGCTCTGGTACCTGACGATGGGATAACCGCCGGCAGCCGGACAACACCTATTAATGTTCCCGCCGTACGCCGAGGCGCTGCGACTGCCCGCGAGCTTTTGACGAAGCTTGCATCTGAAAAATGGAAGGTGGACGGTGGTGATTTGGATGTGCGCAATGGTATTATTACTCACAAGGCCACGAGAAAGACAGTCACCTATGCGGACCTGGCCAAATCAAAGGACGTCGCCGAGGTTTTCAAACAAACTATCCCTTCTGATGTAGTGGTTACGCCTGTAAGTCAGTGGAAAACGCTTGGCACTTCGGTTCCCAGGCAAAATAACCGGGATATAGTTACTGCAAAACACCGTTACCCTTCAGATGTTCTTCGTCCTAATATGCTTTACGGAAAAATCCTGCGTCCGGTCTCTTACGGGGCTACGCTTGAATCGATCGACCTTTCCAAAGCCGAAGCCATGAAAGATGTAATTGTTGTTCGGGATGGACAGTTCGTTGGATGTGCTGCGCCATCGACATTTCTTGCGGCTAAGGCTCTGGAGGCTGTTGCAAAAACCGCATCATGGAAAACTGTTGTTCATCCGTCGAGCAAAGAAATCTTTACCCATCTGAAAAAAAATGCCCGTACAGGTGAAAGGTCACGCCCGAGAACCAGCGGCTCTGTTGAAAAAGCTTTCGCAGATGCAAGCAAGATTCTGAGTGAAACCTACGAAGTGGCTTATGTTCAGCATACCCCGATGGAACCAAGGGCGGCAACAGCAGAATGGAATGACGGAAAGCTGACAGTCTGGACGGGCGTAGATGGTCCCCAGCGAGTACAAGGGGATTTGGCCCGTACTTTCCAACTACCAAATGAGCGAGTCCGTGTAATTGTGCCGGATATGGGCGGTGGGTTCGGGGGCAAGCATACCGGCGAGGCGGCCGAAGAGGCTGCTCGATTGGCCAAAGCGGTAGGGCGTCCCGTGGCGGTGCACTGGACACGGGCCGAAGAGTTTACCTGGGCCTATTTCCGACCGGCAGCAGTAATCGAATGCAGGGGGGGGCTGAATAATAAAGGCTCACTTATTGCTTGGGACTTTACCAACATCAACGCTGGCGGTGCTGCAATTGATACACCATACAATATCGCCAATAAAAGTATTCTATCGGCGGGATCCGACTCTCCTTTGCGCCAGGGTGCATACAGATGCCTGGCTGCAACAGCCAATAACTTCGCCAGAGAGTCCTTTATGGACGAGCTTGCCGCCGCGGCCGGGGCTGATCCGCTTGCCTTTAGGCTTGCCCATCTTGAGAATCAGCGCATACGAACCGTACTGGAAGCCGCTGCTAAACATTTCGATTGGCCAAGTCGTAGAAAAAAGGTCACTTCTGAATTAGGTGTTGGGCTGGCCTGTGGGACGGAAAAGAATTCCGTAGTGGCGGCCTGTGTGGAAGTGAGTATTGACCGCGGGCGGGGTGAGATAAAAGTAAATCAGGTCTGTGAGGCATTTGAGTGCGGCCCTATTATCAATCCCGCAAACCTGCTTTCACAGGTACAGGGCTGCATCACAATGGGCCTGGGGCCTGCCCTGCGTGAGGAAATGCAGTTCGAAGACGGCAAAATCCTGAACGCCGGATTTTCCGGGTATAAAGTGCCGCGTTTTGAAGATGTCCCAAAAATCGAAGTGCATTTCATTAACAAAACAGACATACCCTCGGCGGGGGGCGGAGAGACACCTATTATTGCCATCGCCCCTGCCATTGCCAATGCCGTCTTTGCTGCTACCGGTATCCGTGTTCGTTCCATGCCAATGCAAAGCGCCTTGTTCAGGCAATTATAATGGATTGAATACCGGCCCGAGGATAATAAGATGGATGGAAATCGCTGCTCTATAGATGTTAACCGGAAAATCGTAGAATTCATCGATAGCGGGAAGACTTTCGCGATGGCTTTGATACTGAAGGTGGAAGGTTCCACCCCGCGTAAGGCGGGAGTAAAAGCCGTAATAGATGATAAAGGCAAAATCTGGGGTACACTCGGTGGAGGTCAGGTGGAGGCTGAAGCTCAGCGTCGAGCAGTTGAGGTATGTAAATCGAAACATCCGGTCGTTTTTGACATGAATCTCTACGGTGCTGACAGGGCCGATGACGTTCCTATCTGTGGAGGGACAATGCGTATCCTGATCGATCCGACGGCTGCGAAAGCCAGAGCATCTTACGCTCAAGTTGCCGAAGCTGTTTTGCAACGGCAACGAGGGGTTATGCTCACAAGCGCGAGCAGTAGTGCAAACTCGGAGGTTAAGGCTCAATGGCTCCCAGAAAAGGATATCCCTTTGGATGCAGCCTTTCCGGGTGCAGAGAATATACGCTCCTGTCTGGCTCATGAGAGGCCGCAGTTGTTCGCAGAAAGCTCCGAAAATCCAAAGGTCTTTACGGAAGTTTTAGTAGAGCCGGTGATTCCCAGGCCTCTTTTAATAATAGCAGGGGGGGGGCATATCGGCCAGGCAGTTGCATTGCAAGCAAGCCTTGTTGGATTTGATATTACCGTCATAGATGACCGGCCGGAATTCACCGACCCGGCTCTTTTTCCGGAAGGGACAACAACCTGTGACGGTGTTATTCCAAAACTTATAACTGCTCAGCACATCGCAGGTGATACTTATATAGTGCTTGTCACACGCGGACACAAACTTGATGCAGAGAGCCTCGAAGCATGTATTCATGCTCCTGCTGCTTATATCGGCATGATTGGCAGCAAGCGAAAAGTAGCTCTGATTCGTAAGAATTTTATTGAATCCGGCCTTGCCACTGAAGAACAATTTGAAAGGGTTCACGCGCCAATAGGGCTGGATATAGGTGCTGTTACCGTACCGGAAATTGCTGCGAGTATTACTGCTGAGTTGATAGCTGTCCGCCGCAAAAGAAATCCTGACTTGTCAAAGGACCAAAAGGGACTGCAATGATTTGTGCGATAGTTCTTGCTGCGGGCCGCTCACGCCGAATGGGCGTACAAAAACTGCTTTTGCCCTTCGGCGGTAAAACAGTCATTGCCCACATAGTCGATCAGCTTACTGCAAGCTCTGTTGATGAGGTTCACGTGGTTGTGGGCTGCCAGGGGAAACAAGTAAGCCGGGAATTGTCCGGTCGGCCGGTTTCCATTGTTAATAATTCCAACTACAAATCCGGCATGTTGTCTTCGGTACGCTGCGGTCTGCACGCCATATCGCAGCAATGCAGAGCGGTTTTAGTTGCACTGGGCGACCAGCCGTCTGTCACTACAAAACTAATTGATAAAATGCTGCAAAATTTCGCTTCCAATGAAAAGCAAATCCTCGTGCCTCTCTACAATGGCAAACGGGGACATCCCATCATGTTTTCAGCAACCTATCGCGAAGAGATTTTAACGTATTATGATGCTGTTGGATTACGGGGCCTTCTGTATGCCCACAAAGATGATATCTTTGAGTTACCTGTGAAAACATTTGCGGTTCTGTCGGATATGGATTATCCCCAGGACTATCAACGGGAACTCGCCTTATTCAAAGAAAAAAAACGAAGGCTTTTAGCATCGGATTAAGTGGTCGGATGAAAAGAAATGTATCAATCATATAATTCTTTTGATAATAAATACCGATCATGAATTATCCTGAATTTATCTTTGGATCTTCCGCCATGGGGTGCAAATATTCATCCTCGACTAAGTCACTGTTCTGTCAAAAGATAATACTCGAAATATCGGCAGTAGTTTGATGTCTCAATGACATTCTGACATTGGTTCTTCCTTGAAGAAAATGAACCTGGACTTGGGAATTCGATGAAAGAACACATTCTATCGGCTACGACATCACATTGCCCTGATGGTCAAGCGGCTAATCGGTGATAGGACTTCAGCAGACCACCCAGTCGTTCGATGCAGACAATCTTCGCCGTTTCTTCAGTAGTGTGTTTGGGCTCAATGATCCTGCCCAGCGATTGGTGAATGCGTTCGTGATGGTAATACTCCCAATAGTGCTCAAGAACATATTCAAGTTGCGCCACCGATGACAGAATCAAAAAATCCAAACACTCGGATTTTACGGATTTGACAAAGCGTTCAGCGTAGCAATTCAAATCTGGACTTCGAGCAGGAAGCTTCACCGGTTCTATCCCAGAACTCTTCAGTATCTCATGGAATCCTTCTGTAGTATACAGCGGGTCTCGATCATGGATTAAATATTGTTTTCCATGGAGAAAACCATCCTCCAAATCCGTAAGAATCTTTGCCACTTGTTTCATATCGGCTCCATCCGGTTGAAGCTTGATAGGAGCAAAAAAGACCTTTCGGGTAGCAAGCTCCATAACAAAGAACACCGTACAGCGGACTAGTTTGTGGCTCACAAGAAACTCGATGGTAAAGAAGTCACAGGCGGCTAATACATCCCAATGACTTTGAATGAATTCGTGCCAGGTTGATCTGACGGTTAAGTCTGGCTCAGGATCATAACCGTTTTCGATCAATATATTCTTTACACTGGACTTGCTGATCTTGTAGCCCAGGTAAACGATCTGGTCGGTGATCTTCTGGTATCCCCAGCGTGGATTCTCTTCTTTGAATCGAATCACAAGATTGACAATCTCCTGACCTATTTGTGGTCGACCAGGTGACGTTCGGTTATGAGATCCATCATACTTCTGGGCAATGAGTTCCCGAAACCACCGCATGATAGTGTCTGGCGTGAACAACTCTGTACATTGCTCCAGCATCTTTCGGCT
>JACNGQ010000046.1 GCA_014384025.1 Planctomycetota bacterium
AAGCCAATTTTAGAAATGACAAAATGAGTATAAACACTTTTGAAACAATGAGATACGGAAATTTAGACACTGGCTCAGGCCAAAAAACAAAGCCAATTCAAAGCCAATACAAACCCAATTTAACCCAATTCAAACCCAATTTAACCCAAAACAAACCCAATTCAAACCCAATCAAAGCCAATTGTTTCAAAACGCTTGAATTATGGGGAAAAACTGAATATGATGACAATGATACTATTAGATGAAGGAGAAATAATGAAAAGTAAAGTGTTCGAACAAGCTCGTTTTTACCTGATTCTGACTTTCGTTGTTCTTATATCGATTTGCTCAAATTTGCAGGCTGCCCCGGACCGGGCAAACCTTGCGAAAACTTACGTTCCGAAATTTGAGAAGATACTTACAAAGAATATTGTCCCCTTTTGGTATTCCAAAAGTTTAGACCATAAAAATGGCGGCTATATAATAAACTTCGATATCAATGGTGAGCCTAAAAACAGCGAAGGTACAAAAATGATTGTTACACAAGCCCGAACGATGTGGCTCTTTTCCCGTCTGGCTCGGGCCGGCTATGGAGGTAAAGAATGCTTAGAGGCCGCTGATATTGGGTATCGCTTTTTGAAAGAAAAAATGTGGGATACTGAAAACGGAGGTTTCTATTGGGAAGTTGACGCGACCGGCAATAAAAAGCTCAAACCGCTTAAGCATCTCTACGGCCAGTCTTTTGCACTCTATGCACTTTCCGAGTATTATCTGGCAAGTAAAAAACAGGAGGTCTTAGATTTTGCTGTCCGGTTTTTTAATCTGCTCGAAGCTAAGTCTCACGACAAAATTTACGGAGGCTACATCGAATTCTTTAATGAAGACTGGACGCCGGTGTCTGCTGCACAGAATTCCTATATGGGAACAGAGTCTCACTTGAAGCTGATGAATACTCATCTGCATCTACTGGAGGCTATGACCACCTTTTATCGCGCTAGCAAACTTCCCCTGGCCCGTGAGCGCCTTTTGGAATTAATCAACATAGAAAGCAACACGGTCGTGCGAAAAGATATCGGCGCATGCACAGACAAATACCAGCGCAACTGGGCACCACGGCTGGAAGGGGACTTGGCAAGAGTTTCCTATGGCCACGACATTGAGAATGTCTGGTTGATTATGGATGCCTGTAATGCAGCTAAAGTGTCGAACTATCCTTTCCTTGATTTGTACCGAACCCTTTTTGATTATTCGCTAAAGTACGGCTATGATGAAGTTAACGGCGGTTTCTATGACAGTGGCCCTTTCAACAAGCCTGCCGATAGACGTAGTAAAGTCTGGTGGGTCGAATCCGAAGCAGTAGTTAGTGCCCTGTATATGAATCGCCTTACAGAAGACTCAAAATATCTTTCCGTATTCGAAAAGACCAGCGACTTTATCGAAAAGAATATGGTGGATTGGGAAAATGGCGAGTGGCACGCGAATATCACGCCTGACGGAAGGCGGCAGGGCGATAAAGCTAATCCATGGAAGGCAGGTTACCACAATGGCCGGGCCATGATTGAATGCCTTGAAATATTGAAACAGTGGAAGAACTAACCAATAAGCTGCATGAGAACTACTGCATCGTTCGTCAGTCAATATCTTATTCAAGCGAAATGATTGAGAGGGTACCTGATATGTTGAATTCAAAGAAATCTTCAGCGATCCATCGGGCAAAATTCCTTGGCCGTCGTGAATTCATGGCGTGTCTTTCCGGCATTGGATTTGGAAGTGCGGTTCTGTCTGATGTTTTGTGGGCTAAGGTAGAGGACTCCAAGGACAGAAAAATCACTAAAGAGATGCTTGCTGAAGCCGAGCATTTCGTTGGACTTGAATTTACTGATGAAGAGCGAGAGTTGATGATCGATGGATTAAACGACCGGTTGAAAAATTATGAACAGATTAGAGAGATTTCTCTGGATAACAGTGTGGCCCCGGCCGTTCAATTCAATCCTATTGTTTCCGGCGTTAAGCCCGGGGGCAAGCAAAAGACGATTAAGATAAGCAAGCCCGAGAGAAAAAAACTTACATCAGACCTGGAGGATGTTGCTTTTTGGACGGTTACCGACCTTGCCGGGCTGATTAAATCACGTAAAGTCAGTTCTGTACAACTGACAAAGATGTATCTTGAACGGCTGAAAAGATACGATGATAAATTAAAGTGTGTTATCAGTCTGACGGAGGAACTGGCATTTGAACAAGCCAGGCGCGCCGACAAAGAGATTGCGGCCGGTCGTTATCGTGGTCCTTTGCATGGGATTCCATGGGGTGCTAAAGACCTCCTGGCGGTTAAAGGATATAAGACGACCTGGGGAGCTATGCCGTTTAAGGAGCAGGTGCTTGACTACGATGCTTCGGTTGTCAAGCGACTGGAAAAGGCCGGAGCTGTTTTGATAGCGAAACTGACGCTGGGGGCTTTGGCGATGGGAGACGTCTGGTTCGGCGGCAAGACACGAAATCCGTGGAATCCGGAAAAAGGTTCGAGCGGGTCGTCAGCCGGGCCGGCTTCAGCTACTTCGGCGGGACTTGTGGGATTCTCGATAGGTTCCGAGACCCTCGGTTCGATTGTTTCGCCTTGTACGGTCTGCGGTGTGACGGGTCTTCGGCCGACGTTTGGACGAGTCAGTCGAGACGGAGCGATGGCACTGAGCTGGAGTATGGACAAGCTCGGACCGATTTGCAGAAGCGTAGAGGATTGTGCGCTGGTTTTCCATGCGATCCAAGGCCCTGATGGTTTGGACCCGACAGTACGCGAGGATGTGCCTTTTAACTGGGACCCGGCTCAAAGCATAAAGAAGTTGAAAATCGGATATCTTAAGAGCGATTTTGATAAAGATCGCAAAGACGAAAAATGGAAGGCCAACGACCTTGCGACTTTGGATAAACTGCGTTCTATGGATCTCGATTTGAAGCCTGTCGAATTGCCGGGCCTCCCGGTTGGGGCCATGAGACTTGTTCTTGGCGTTGAAGCCGCGGCTGCGTTTGACGAGCTTACCCGAAGCAATCGTGATTCGCTGCTTGTCAGCCAGGGTAAAGGTTCCTGGCCGAATATATTCAGAACGGCACGGATGGTCACTGCGGTAGAGTATATCCAGGCTAACCGCCTGCGGACGCTTTTAATACAAGAGATGGACAAGCTGATGTCGGACATTGATGTCTATGTCGCTCCATCGTGGGTCGGGAATAATCTTGCTCTGACAAATCTTTCAGGGCACCCGACCGTTGTGGTCCCTAATGGATTCAATGATAAGAATGAGCCGACAAGCATTACTTTTACAGGCAGGCTATTTGGTGATACAGAGACTTTGCTGGTTGCCAAGGCATATCAGGATGTCTCTGAAATCCATACAAAACATCCTGCTCTTTGATGGGAAGCCGGTTAAAGAGGAAGAAAATGCGAAGTTATTTTGTCGTAATTTTGATAATAGCGACCTTTATTGGCTTTGGTCTATATCAGCAAACTGCGAGTGCCGCACCTGAAACAAATGCTAAGAAGGAGCTGCGGGATATTATTGGAGTGACACATGTCGATGGTAAGTACCATTTGACGGACAAAGATTTTTTGAACGAGGGCGCAGAGCAGATTTTAGCTTTAGGCTCACAGGTAATTAAGGTATGGTTTCACAATCCGCGCAAGTCATATTCATTCAACTCACAATGGCCTCAAACGAACAGCCTTGTTGAAATCGCACAGACGAAATATTTCAGGAGTCTGTTCGACAAGCCCTTCACCACTTACATTATGATGTGCTTTTCGATTGGAAACGACGCCGCCTACTGGAGAAAGGGTATTACCCCGGAGCAAAAGCTCGATGAACAAAGGCAGTTTTATGAGCTGGCAAAATACCTGTTGACTACTTATAAAGGAACGGGAAAGACCTTCGTTTTGCAGCACTGGGAAGGTGACTGGCTGATTCGCGGCAATTACGACAGAAATGTCGACCCGACGCCCAAAGCTATCAGTGGGATGATTGATTGGCTCAACGCACGACAAAATGGGATTAATCAGGCAAGAAAAGAAATTGGGACTGATGGCGTTTGGGTTTATCACGCAGCCGAGGTGAACCGTGTCGTTAGCACTATGAAGCAGGGCAGGCCGAACATGGTTGATAAGGTTTTGCCTCATACCAAATTGGATTTGGTTTCCTATTCGGCCTGGGATGCGACAGCGGAGTATTCTGAAAATTCACAGATTTTACGCGAGGCTCTGGATTTTATCGCAAAGAATATGCCGGACAGCGTTGAATTCGGAAATAGAAATGTATATCTGGGCGAGTTTGGCATGCCTGAGAACAAGTTTTCCCCTGAGAAAATCCACAAAGTTATTCCCGGATCGGTGGAGACTGCCTTAGATTGGGGATGTCCCTATATAGTATATTGGCAACTGTACTGTAATGAGTTCAAAGACGACAAACAAAAGCCGCCGGCAAAAAGCAATGATGCGGTCCGGGGTTTTTGGCTTATAAGGCCTGACGGCTCGAAGGCCTGGACATGGGATTATTTTTATGGGCTCCTGAATTTGGATAGCCAAAAGAAGCATTAATATTTGAACCGCAGGTTTTCGGTATGTTCACCGATACGCACTTGTTTTGACTCTTTTTTTAGTTTTGCCCCATCGATTGAAACGTTCTCGAAGGTTACATCCTGAACATTATGTTCGGGATCGGCACCCTCTAACTGCACGAGATAATCGCCCGGCTGCCCATCCAGGATTATGTTTTTGAACAACACATTACGAATGAATCCGGGCACTTTTTTTCGCATATACTGGTTTACCACCGGACGCAAGCGGATGAATTCTCTTTGGCCTTCGCCGTGCATTCGGATATCTTCAATCGTAATATCTTCTAATCTCATGTCCTCACCGGGTTCCAACAGAAATGGTGTCATAGTAAAATGGATAATATCGAGATTCCGAATTGTTATGTTGCGCATAAACGCTGCACGGCTCTCGTGCCCAAGCAGGAAGATTCGGGCCCTGTCGCACCATAGAGTCGAGTTCTCCACGGTAATTCGTTCAACATTGCTGTTTTCAGCGATGAAGTCGAGCCCCTTAAGGGCAATACAATCGTCGTCGCTCCGGATGAAGCAATCGGTTATCAGTACATCCTGAGAGTTGCATGGGTTAATGCCGTCATCATTTTGTACTCTTGAATTGCAGAGCTTTACATTTCGGACTGTTACGCGTTTACTGTTCTTCGGTACGATAGTCCAGTGGGAAGAGCCTCGCAGCGTGATACCGTTGATTTCGACATCTGTGCTGTCTCGAATCGCAATAAGGTTGCCCACCGGGCCTTTACGCCACTGCCAGTCTGAACCGTCAAGAATCCCGCGTCCGCAAATCCGAATGTTAGTTCCTTTCACGAGCACCTCGGCCTTAACTACGGCCCCGCCGGCAAGGTACAGGATTTGGTTACTCTCCAGGATAATCTTCTCCGGCTTGTGCACTCCGGGCCCGAAGTAAACGACATTCTCATCGCCGGCTTTGGGTGCATCCGTCTCAATGGGATTCGCAAAGAGCAGCAGGGGGCCTTTCCTGCCGTCCGGCTCCACGCTGAGCTTGAGCGGTCGCTCCAGTGTAAAGCTGATGGTATGGTCATTCTCCAGCGTTGGCTTGATGCCATATGACTGTGGCCGGATTACCACATTCCGAAGCGACCGTTTTGACGTAATGCGAACCACTACAGAGCCGGACATGTCGAAATTAGCGAACGAATATGGGCCTCCAAAGTCCCATCTCTTTCCCGCAAACGGGGGGTCGAGGACACGGGCCATGTATGTATCAATCTTCCGACCTGCTACTTGTACTTGATAGTCGCTCGACGAGACTTCTTCGGCCGGAACAGGATAAGTAACAACCTCTGCTGCGCTCGCTGCTGCGCCCCGGCTAAGCCCGGTAAAAATTATGAAACATGCAATCAGCATTCCGACAAGCACTCTGATAAGGTAAGTACCTGCTTTGATAGGTTCGTGTTGTGTTGTTTTAGAAGCTGTTTTCATAATGTTGTTGTCCTTAAATAAGTGTTGTTCTTGATAACTGAGATATCTTTATAGATGCTTTTTTAGCCAGCGTAATGTCACCTCCCACATTTCAGGTGTATATGTGTGGCCGACGCCGGGGTACAAAATCCCGCGAAAGTTCTGTTTTTTTTCGTAACACTTGTAAAGATGTTTCTGGAAGTCATTTATTATTTTAACACCGTCAGTTGGAGAGCCTCCGTCCTTATCACCGGTTAGAGTCAGGTGCGGCCGGGGTGCAATCAAGCCAATCACCGATTCTGTGTCGATATGTTCCTTTAACATATTGGGTACATAATAGTATATTCCATGATCTTGAACCTTGCCCTGGGCGATTAGATTTTGATATCTGGTCAAACAGGCCACGCTTACAGCGACCTTGATGCGTTCGTCCAGTGCGGCAAGCCACCAGGTTCGTGTGGACCCCATACTCATACCCATAGCGGCGATACGATTGGGATCGACCTCCGGTCGTGAGACTAAATAGTTCAGTGCCAACATATCATCACGAACCATCATCCCCCATAAAGTTCTGCCCTCCCACAGGAAGGTCTTGAACAGAGAAGATTCGGTTTTGCCGCCTTCTTCCTTTTTGCCGGCCGGCCCCTGAAAGCGGCGCTGGCCGAATGCGTAAGCATCGATGGCTTGAACAACATAGCCTTTTCTCGCCAACTCCTCACCTGTTGCAAAATCCAGCTTTGTAAAAGCCTTGATAAGAACCTCTTCTTTGCCCTGTTTGTATTTGCCGCCATGATAGTGATTATAGAGTATTGCCGGTCCACGACCTTTGTGATTTTCCGGAATCAGTATGTATCCATAGACCGTATCGCCAACGCCGTTATCAAAAGTAAATCGCTCAAGTGTGTAACCATCTTTTGCTTGTCTTTGTGTGATTGTCACCTCGGGGGTAAATATAGGGGGAATATCACCGAGCAATTTCCATAACGTTTTGCGCAGTTCAATTTTCCTTTTCTCCCATTTCTCTGCGGTGGCGGGCTTAGGCGTGGTGAAAGACTGAAATCCACCTTTCAAGACTCCAAGCGATTCGTCTTTGGCAAAACACAATGAACTGAGTATTGCACCGGCCAGGCAAAATCCAACCTTTGGAGGCGTTGATTGAGTATTTTGGAAAGAGGTCAGCCAATCTTTTGGTATTGCCAGAATTTTTAGTCGATTCAAACCGCCGATTTTCTTATCCCCTGCACAATAGGCCAGAAGCATGCGGTCCTTCACAAATGTTATCGCCGTGTAGCAATACCATCCATCGGGATTTCCCTCAATAATCCTGGACATATCCCATGTTTTCCCTTCATCTTTGCTTATGGCCAGGCACAGCGGTGTGCGACGGCCTGCCGGATAGCTATGTATTCCGGAATGATCATTCCAGACGCAAAGCAAGTCACCTGTCCAGGGTATGCGCTTGATTGAAGCGGGGCTTAAAGGTGAAGCCAGATTTGACGGCTGTGCTTTTGACCAGGTTTCACCGCCATCCTGAGAGTAGCAGATATATTGGCTGCCCGCATTGGTCCGTATATACATCATCAATCGCCCGTCTTTCAATTCAACTACGCCCGGTTCCTGGACAGTAATGCGTTGTCCGCCGGGTGCATAGCCTTTGAATGAGTCAATGCTGCGCCGCCAGGTCTTGCCGTTGTCATCGGACAGATAGCACATAATCACACCGGCTGTGTCCCGAGCCTGCCCCGGGCCCTGATGCCAGGCTACAGGCAGGACTAACCGGCCGCTTCGTAACTGGACCACGCGATCATTATTCAGTACATAATAGCCCACTTTATCAGTGATACAGACAGTCGGCCGGCTCCAGGTTTTGGCTTCATCTTTTGAAATGCACATTAAGGGACGGCAATCTTCCGTTGACGTTTTACGGAGAAAGAAAAGAGCTATCTCGCCGCTTTTCAGCCGCAAAAGCGATACGGACATGACATTCAGCCCGCCCGTGCGCCGGACCACGATTTTGTCGTTGCTCCAATTTAAGCCGTTATCTTTCGAAATACGCATGGCGAGGTCTGCCTCTGCGTGGTCACCGCTGCCGCCTGTAAATCGGGTATAAATCAGACACAACCGCCCGTCTTTCAGCTCGATTATGTCTCCCTCGGAATTGCGTGGATTATTTTTACCCGGTTCTATGACTAATAAGGTTTTCATCGCTGCATTTGCTGCCAGTCCCGGCCATACTGCTAAAATAACCATAGCCGTCAAAATATTTATTCCGGTTTTCATTGTCAATTTCCCTTTATCTTCTGTAAGAACGATTTTTTCATAGTTAGCGTTGCCGGTCTAATCGAGCTTAGACTGCCGTATAGAATTGCGGAGTTGGGCCGCCTTGTCAAAAATCTCTTCTTTAGTGATACCTGCCTCATCGTACATAGCAAAGATATTGTCATCCGGAGTTTCCGGGGGAACGGTGTGGGAAGCGGCAAAAATGTAGCCTCCGCCATCGGCGGTCATTCCTTCGAGCAGTTCGGCTGTCGCTTTGCGCACCTGATGGGCTGTGCCATTAGGTAAAACGCCCTGAGTATCAACGCCG
Organism: Planctomycetota bacterium; assembly: GCA_014384025.1. Lineage (GTDB taxonomy): Bacteria > Planctomycetota > Phycisphaerae > Sedimentisphaerales > Anaerobacaceae > NIOZ-UU13. The sequence continues at coordinate 8,585 of JACNGQ010000046.1, forward strand.
CCCATAAAAGCAAGGTCACTGCCGAACTCCTGTTTTAATTCCAGTGGATTCATGCCGGGACAATTGCATTGAACAGGATTCAAAACATCTATGCCGATTTCTATCAGGTCGGCGATGATGGGCCGGATGGCGCCGCAGGAATGGAACGCCACGTAAATACCGTGCCTTTTGCCCACCTCGGCGTTCTGTTTCAGTAAAGGTTTTACCATTTGCCGCCAGGTCTCAGGGCTCATCAGCATTGACTGTTGACCGGCGGCATCGTCACCCAGCCAAAGCCAGTCCAGCTCGAATCGGCGACAGGCTGCTTCGGATAGTTCTATGGAAAATTCTGCAGAGCGCTCTAACATTTTTTGTGTCAGTTCAGGATTTTGTGCGAGTTCCAACAAGGTCTTTTCCATACCACGCACACGCCAGTACATTTCAAAAACATTGGGAGAAACGTCACAACCGACGAAGTAGTCATCTTTAAGTTCCATGACCGGCTTCATCAGATCCACGAGCGAATCAATTCGGTCGAATGGAAACTTGTACTGTAGAAGCTGCTTTTCGTCAGCATCGGCCAGGGGATATTTGGAGATTTGGTTGAAGCCGTCGATGCGAGTCCACTCTATGCCCCAGTCATCCACATGCGAGTCGCCATCATGCTCGTGCACAATTCCCTCCATTGCATGATTGTTGCTCACCCAGGCCTGACGGATATCGTCCCCCATAACCAGAGACACATATTTAGGGGGGATTTCCAGAAGTCCGGCCAGCCTTTTGGTGGTTTGGGGATGGTACCACATGAAAATCGGAACGCGGTCCGTAGATTTTCGCTGCAGCGCTGCATGTACACGCTCTTTTGAGGTCATAAATTTCCTCTAACAAGTAAATGAGTTGAACAATAGTACCAGAGATATCTTATTACAGGTGCTGCATGTGCTCAAGAATTCTTTTATGAAGTGGTTTCACAATTAATCGCTACTGGACGTTCAATTCAAAGCTTTGTTGATATTTGCTTTGAAAACGTGGGCTGTTCTTCAGAAAATCGGAAGGGCGGTAGTCTCCGGATTTGAGTTCGTGGGGGAATTTGCGATGGCAGACCAAATTAACACGGTGAGTTCCTTTATTAATTAAACCCGGTTTTCCTGTAATCAAGCCTGTGCTCCTGTCCACAGTGAGCCACGCTGGATTTTGGGTAAGTTCGAATTCGTATCCTTCTTCCTCCCAGAAGTCCATATTGGGTTCAGCGTAGCGGAATTGCAGGTCACCGATACAATTCAGCGTCTTTACCTGATAATGATAGAGTTTGTTAATTTTGGCCTTTTTGATGGGTTTTGAGTAGATAAAGGGATGAGGAAGTTCCAAAAGCTTGGAAGGTCCGCTTGCAACTCCATTTTTATCTACAGCAACAACGCGGTAAAATGAGCAATTCATTGCTGGTTTCGTGGCCTCCGGAGATACGACCAGCAATTTCGTTTCAGCCGTTGAGCAAAGCAGGTTGCCTGGCTGCATTTCAATACCCATTACTTCATATCTCTTCCTGCTCGGAGTGAAACCTCGTTCATTGCTGCCATAGACTTCATATCTTGTTGGCCTTGTTCCCAATGGATTGGGCTGCCAGGAGATAGTTATATTCTGGTCTTGTATATGATGATTGAGATTTATCGGTATCCTCGGGCCTTGCCATTTGAATCGCCATGTGGGACTCCACTTGCCCCACACTCCCTCCATGTTACAAACACGCACTTGCCAGTAGTACTGCTCGTTGGGATTGAATAGGCCCGCAAAAGGGGAATGATGTTCGGCAGATGTAACGAATACATCAAAACAGGGCCGGTAAGCCAGCTTCATATCTTCTCGCCGGCACACGCGGATATGGTAGTACTTGGCTTCCTTACTGGCCGGCCATTGAAAAGGTACTGTTGCAGCTCTCACAGTTTCGTTATTCCCTGGGGCAATCGGTTGCTCAGGAGGCATAAGTGGCTTAATTCTGTCACTTTCCCGCCATAAATACGTGGCGGTAATTTCGTGCGGCTCTTTGGCATCATCGGTATATTCAATCGTGTTTTTGCCAAGACTTAGACGTGGAAGGGCATGAGGCGATGTCATTATATCAGACTCGATATGAAGTGACTTTATTGCCTTTATACGCGAGTTAATTTTAACAAAGTAAACGTACTTGGCCGGAGCTGTTTTGTATTCAAGTACTTCGTCGATACTAACATTGCAGTTAATTTTACCGCGGCCTGTATGCTCCCATACCTTTTTCCATTTCCTGCCGTCAAGAGAGAGAGAAACAATGAAATGGTCGGTCTTATTGAGCCCGACGAACTCGGCATTGATATGACCTCCACATACTGCATATGGTGTTTTCATCTCATAGAGCAGGTATTTGTCCGTAGCCTGAATTGTATCTGCTTTAATTCGCTTTTCCGTAAGCACTGGTTCGTAAATCCATCGTGAGGTTCCCCAGAATCGACGACCCCGTTTATTCTCGCTGTCATCGGATGCAAATTTTCCGCAATTGTCCCAGCGGTAAACAATACTTTCGCCGGGCCTGAGATTGAATTCTATACGATGTCCCGATACCGCGCGAAAAGTCGAGCCATCGTCTCGGCCGAACAACGAAGCGGCTTTTTCACCGATTCGCCATCCTTTGAAAATAGGGCCATACGAATGTTCGCGTTTGGCAAGGTAGTGATCGCGTACGATAGCATCTCCGCTAACAGGAAGTTCATTTTCCAGATCGAGGTAGTAAGTGTTTTCATCGATGTCCAAAAACTGGTAGCCATTGGAGAGAATCGCTTCACATATCATATGACCGTGGAGTGTACGTACAGAAGGATTCCTGCCGTATCTCTTTTCATTTAAGCCTGCGTGAAAGAAAAGTGAGCAACCCACAGACCCTGAGTCATCGCACAAACCTGCACCGAATACGTTCAGCATCTTCACAGGGTCGTGCAGTTCATTATCGCCGAATATGGGATCATCGTGATGCCGATGACTGCGAACAAAGTCATAAATAAAAAACGCCCTGTCCTGGTCATTCTTTGCATCAGCAAGTATCTCATTGAGCAGTTCCTCCATGGACCACCAACGACGCCTGCCATTTGTAATTATTCGCGGATTCTTTACCGTTGTATTACCCGTGTTTGCAAGAGTGAGTGAGACATTATTCTGAAATGCGATACTGAACGTTTCGTATGACCGCGTTGTTGTGTTATCCATATCGACCGTACCGCTCATGTTGATTGAATATTCGACCTGACTGGAGCGAATCTTCTGAGTGTGTGATCTCTGACGTAAGGGTTCAAATGCGGAGAAGGTCTCATTACTGCGGCTAACGGAAGTGCAGGTCAGCAGCAACAGAGTTAATGTTGTATTGTAGATAAGAGATTTCATTTATCTTCACCGAGATATGGTTGAAATCAATTTGACAATTATTTAATAAGCTCTCACAAGTAAATAGAGACCAAGCTTTTGGTTGGGACAACGACAGTCGCACCGGCAACTTGACAAATGCTGTATATCCTATACTGCGATGTCTCTATAGTACCTTTGTCTGTCCGGGCATCGCAATCGGATAGCCGCCCTTGGCATCTGGTAAAACCGGCGGGTCGGAGTCCATTGTGTAATGGTCAAGACCCGGGGCCAGTTCAAGGTCCGAAGCCATCGCCTCTTCCCAAGTGACCATCTTGCCCGACTCGGCGGCCATTCGCCCGAGGATACCCGTCAAAGCGGCGTAAGCGGAACGCTCGGTTTCGTTGTAGGGTTTGTCCTCTCGGATGGCTTCAAATAGCAGATCGTGTTCGTTTTGGTACCCATCACAGCGCGGCCCTTTATACTGCCATATCTGATTTGCGGAAGTCTGGTTATAATCTCTGAAAATTCGAGGCTGCGAAATTCCTTCGCCGAGAACGGCCGAGCCTTTTGTACCATGTATCACATCGCCGAAAAATCCCCAGCAGTTGTCCATGTGCCTTCCCTGAGCGAGCAGTCGCGTACCATCAGGAAAAGAGTATTCCACTGAATAGTGGTCGAATAACTGGTCGGCTGCGGTTCGGGTTTGTCGACCTCCCTGACCCTGAGCCGATACCGGCCAGGCATCTTTACACCAGCAGCACACGTCGAGATTGTGAATCAGCCAGTCCAGGATAAAGCTGCCGTTTACCCAGGTAAAGCTGGAGTAGTTGCGGATCTGGTGGGCCAGCTCGCTCATCCCGGGGGATTTTGGGGTGAATCCAACCGGGGCGTGCTCACGGTAGGCCCAGCAGGTAATAATATCACCGATGATGCCGTCATGCAGTAGTTGGACTGCTTGTTCCAGTGGTTTGTAGTGACGACTCATCAAACCACCGGCGATCTTGAGATTCTTTGCCTCGGCCTTCCTTCCGGCTTTGAGTACCCGACGAATGCCCGGGGCATCTACCGCGAACGACTTCTCCATGAACACATTGCAGCCTTTGGCTACCGCGTATTCCAGGTGGATCGGGCGGAATGTTGGAGGCGTACCGAGTATGACCAGACCGCCCGGTGCGACGGCGTCGATGGCTTTCTTGTAAGCATCCATGCCGAGCATCTGCATATCCGGGGGTACATTTACCTTATCTTTGAATTGCCTGTTGAGGTTCTTAAGGCTGCTGTCCAGCCGATTAGGGAAAACGTCGGCCATCACAACAAGTTGAGTCGGTCCCTTAGTAGAAAGGGCGTTGGCTGCTGCACCAGTCCCGCGACCCCCACAGCCTACCAGGGCTATTTTGATTGTGTTATTTTCACCAGCATAGCTCCGAGTTCCGATAGTACTTGCCAGGGCTGCCCCGGCTAATGCCCCTGAAGTTTGCTTGAGGAATTTTCGGCGGGACGTTGAAGGTTCTTGACTCTTATTTTGCGTGTTCATGAAACACTCCTTTCCTTGTGTCTGTTGAGCGATGATATTCATAAATCCTACTACATTTTGCACTAATAATAAAAAATTGCAAGGAAAAATTCCCTTCTAAAACCACTTGTCCTCTGTCTGATGGAGTATGGCTATCTCCACTATTGCAGGGAATATCGCTTTTGTGAAATCAGCATTACTTGCCCACGCAGTATAATCGATGTGTCGTACGTATAAATAACTGACCATGTGCGGCGCTGATAGAAGCGCGAACGACATCTCGACCGCCGGGTTCGTCCATGGAAATAAAGTTAATGACCTCACCATTTGCGGCATTGATCACGGCAACTTCTCCAGCGTGATTAATTATGTAAATTTTACCATCTGCGGCAAGCGGTGAAGCTTCATATTTGGTACTGCCCGGTGCCTGGAGAGTCCATTTAATTTTACCTGTGAGCGGTTCCACGCGTGACAGATGCTTTCCTATGTCGTTGAGGACGAAGAAATCACCATCATAGAAGGCTGGTGTTGGTACGTCGGCCGATCTTTCTTTCTCTTTATTTTCACTGATCCAAACGATGGCACTTTCATCGAGTTCGCCCTGGCCGTCGGGCCGGATTGCATAAATGGGGCTGCCTTTGGGTGCGCAGGCGAGAATAACGCCGTCACCTGCAATCGGAGAAGGTACATGCCGCCAATGTGTGATGCGCCTGGGATTCCATGTGCCCCATCGCCACAATTCCTTACCTGTTTCCAAATCATGCCCGGTCAGTACATCACCCCCGATTACTAACAGTTGCTTATTCCCATTCAAAGAAAAAGGAATCGGAGTTGTAAACGCTTCACGCGATTCCTTCTGGGCTTTGCTTGGACGTATCTGCCGCCATATAGTTTTGCCGGTATCCGGTTCCATGGCCAAAATATAAGATTCGTTTTTCTTATCTATCAGACCACGACCTTGCACCGGTTCATCTCGCTGCAATACCTGCAAGTATAGTTTGCCGTTAAACAACGTAGGGCTGCTGCTGAAAGTCCACAGGAATGCGAAGGGTCCATAGTCCTCCTGAATATTGTGTGCCCACTGGCGATTACCGTCCAGATCAAAGCATACGAGGTCGCCATTGGCATAGAAGAAGACTACGATCTTGCCATTTGTGACCGGGGAGGCAGAGGCATAGTTACTACGCTTGTCTTTGCTGATTCCTTTAGCTATATCGTGCTGCCAGAGGAGTTTTCCACTGATGCGGTCGAAACACAGCGCCAGCAGCATATCCCTGTCGGAATCGACACCCGACAGAAAGACTCTGTTTCCTGAAATAATCGGGGTAGCGGCCGAGCAGCCGGCTAAGTCGACCTGCCAGGCGATGTTGTCGGTTTTACTCCAATCCGTAGGCAGGTTCTTTTCGTCGGTCGAGCCGTTGAAGTAAGGACCACGCCACTGCGGCCAATCGTCGGCCCGAGCTATGGATAGCACTAACAATACGAGTACCAAAAAAAGGAAATACTTTCGTATAAACATCTCATACCTCCTGAGATTTGTTATTGTTGCCGTTGGATAACGACTCACCTGTCATTTAATATTTCAACTGACTGGCCTTAGGCGTAACTTTGTCGATATTGGGTGTTACGTCAACCTCGACGTTGCCCATTGCCCAGGATAAACCGCCGGCTATTATGCCCTGGACGTCGGGATTCGTCCAGATGTCGTCGCGATGTCCGAATGAGGTGTAGAATACACGGCCTTTGCGGTGCATTCGGGCCCATGTGGCCGGGAATGGCGGGCGCTGGTAGCATTCCCCTTTCATCCCCTCGTTGTCCTCGATGAGGATTACGTGCAGGTCTTTGGCGAAGTTCTTAAGGGTGTACCATTCTTCTTTGAGCTTTTGAGACTGGCCGAATTGCTTTACACCGGGGAAGTTAGGTGAGGCGGCACGTATTATGGCATCCTGCTGGTCGCCGTGCACGATGAACTCACCGCCGAGCATAGCGATATAAGGGTCAACTTCAGTCTGGTTCTGGTCACTGGGTCCCTCAGAATGAAATGAATCGGTGGCGGCGTGCAAACCGATGAAACCTTTGCCTCTGGCAATGGTGCGCAGAAGCCTCTTTTTGCCTTTGATTGACATTGGCGTAGTATTAGCTTTATTGGGCTGTGTCAGGACGCCGCTGGTATAGAAAACGATTGCATCGTACTGGTTGAGGTTGCCGTCGAAGACGCTGCCGTCTTTGGTGCAGACAACTTCGAAGCCGTGACGCTTGCCCAGTTCGGTGAGGATTCTATCGGAGATGCTGGGCTTGCCATCCTTGATTTTGACGGCGTCGTGCTCAAAGCCGGCCGAGCGTGAGAAGTAAAGGATCTTCTGTTTTTTCTTTTCACCGGCGGCTACCCACTGCAACGGAAAGGCCGAAGCTGCGAGCACCGCAGTACCGGTGGCCCGGAGCATATCACGGCGATCCAAAGTCTGTTCGGTACTCTTGGGATTATTGAGCCTATTGGGGAAGTTTGTTTTTCCGCTCATCAGTCTTTACCTCCTAATCTTTGTCTAAGTTAATTGTTTGTTTGTCTATCCCGGCAGGACTTTAATCATGGAGTCCTGAAAGACATTCAAACTATTATCCAGACTCTCATGGATATTATCCACTGGCATTTCCATAATGAATCTGTTACTGGCAAAGATTATACTCTTTCCGCCCCCAGTATACAACTGTCCAACGGAAAGATATCTTAGGGTTTGTTAGAGAAGTTCCAGACTATATCCCAATCTTCCTTTTGTTTCTTTTGTCTGGGGCTGCCGTTGTTGTCCTTTTGGTCCGGGCCGACACTGTAGAGAACGAAATCCTGTCCCTCAGTCTTATAAGAAAGCGGCCCATCGAAAAACGGATCATTTATGTTCTGAAGCTTGAGTGCTTCCAGAGTGGCGGGGAAGGTACCTTCGGTTTGTTTGTGTTTTAGTAGAGCAAGACCTGCCTGAATGATGCGCAACTGCGCAGTCATTTGGCAATGGATTTCTTTGACCCTGAATATCGCGGGGGTGAGTATTCTTGTCACAATATAACGTTTTTTCTGGACGCCATTTTCCAGGATTTCTCCCTGTTCAGGTGAGTATGGTCGCTCAAGAAACCGAGTGCCATCGTGCATGAATCGCAGGTATGCCGCATGGTCTGCAAGGAACAGGGGTTTGAAGGTTATTCCGAAGATTATAAGCTTGGGGAGTAGTCCGGTGTCACCTCTATCGTTAACTTGCAGGTTTGCTTTGTACATTTCATCTTTGGTCAGGTTGAACACCCATTCACCTATGAGCAGTCGTTCGGCATCAATGGAATGAATGAGGGGACGAATATCATCAAGATCTTTGAGGAGGTTTTGGATGTCACTGGACTGCTGCGCATTTGGCGGTGCAATTTCACAAAGCTTTGTAATTGTCTCGCAGGATAGCCTGATCATAGCCATACGCACTATTTTGCTGACCAGGACAGGTTCGGTTCGCAGGGCGTCGGCGAATTTTAACTGAGTTGTGAGCATGTCCCAGGCGGTATCCGGATTGCCGTTTTTGGCTTCGAGATATGCTTTGGCGCAGAGAATGCGAGTGAAGTTTCGCATGCCTGATAAATTAAGCAGGAGCATGTTTAGGCCGTCATCATAATCGAGATCGAATCGGCATGAATCTCGCCGGGTACCTTGTTCAACGATGGACAGAGCCTGTGTGACAACATCAAGTCCAATCAGTTGCTTAAACTCGGTGAGCTTGTCAGAATCGAGTGATTCCTTGATGAACTTGTCTGAGAGGTCTCCAAGATCTTCCAGCAAGTTCTCCCCAACTGCAGGCTGGGCCTTGAGCAGCAGGGCGGCGCTTTCATATAGCAGGGCGGCGTTCTCCGTATCGGGAACCTTGGGTGGTATAACATCGGCGGATTCCATGGGCCGACCGTCTTTCTTAAGCTCGGTGTAAGCTCGACGAAGCTTAGCTGATGAGACACTCACTGCAATAGCATATATCACACCCAGCACAACAAGTACTATGGCAATGACTTTCAGGATTTTCACAGTTCTCTTTTTCATGATAATTCTCCTTTCAAGAGTTGCATTTATGAATAGGAATCGGATACTGGTTGGGTTGGAAACAGACGGCTTCTTCCTCCGTCCGGTACTGGTTGGTCCGAAATCCCGTTCTGCTGCATTTCATTAATGACCTGTCGTACTCTCTCGGTATAGTCGCGCAGAGCTGAAGCATTGTCAATAGATGGTTTGCGATTGATCGAGACCGTATGTCTAACGAAAGGGCGATAAGGCATATCCGGAAGTATTTCGAGGTCAAGGGGCTGTTCTTTTGTAGCCAGGACATTTCCGGGATTCCATTTTTCGAGTATATGGTCGCTGGAAAAATTTGCTATCGAGATAATGAGCACAGCCGCCGCTACAGAAGCGACGAGACGCCTAATGGGAATCTGCCATGGCATTTCCAGTGAGGTTTGGTCCCACGCCTTTCTTGCTTCAGTGATGATTCGCTCTTTCAGCAGGGGTGTTGGCTCAGATGGGTGTGCTCTTCTCAAGAGATGCTCAATCTTGTCGTTCTCTAAATCTTTCTCGTTCATAGTACATGATTCCCCAACAAATTTCGCAGTTTCTCGATGCCATAACGGTATCGGCTCGCTATCGTGTTTCGAGATAGTCCCAAAAGTCCGGAGATTTCCAAAAATGTTTTCTGCCGGTATATTTTCATAACAATCACTTCGCGCTGCTGCTGAGGTAGTTGAGCCAGGGCGGCTTGCAACTGTTCAGCAAGTTCACTCGTTTCCCGGTTGCTTTCAGTTACGTTTAACCATGTTTCAGGTAATTTCTGAGTATTCTTATCTCTTTTACGTTTATTAATACAACTATATGCTTCATTCCGGGCGATTTGATACACATAAGCATCCAGACATCGTGCTTTGGCCAATCGATGGCGTTTGCGAACAATCCTGACAAATACTGTCTGGAGTACGTCTTCGGCATCGTGCCTTGAGCAAAGCAAGGCCTGGAGAAATGTGAGAAGATCTTTTGCATAACGGTCCCACATTAATTCCACCGCCGCCGGGTCATTCCGTCCCAGAGCCGCTCGAAGAAGATTATCTGATCGATTCTCGTCCAAAATGTTGTCCTAACCTTCGATTCATAAGTAAAGACCATTTAACGTTGTTGTTTTGTCTATTAATTAAAATTTTCTTACTAAATTTTCTGCTTACAATACAAAAACTCCTATAGCTATGCCACAGTAAATAGTATGGAGGCCTTCTAAACCATAGAATTTACTTTTCATGATAAGGCAAACTCAGATACAATAGCTGTTGTTCGTCCTGTGATAAGTGCTCGCAAAAAGGTAGGACAGAATTTTCAGTAGTAACACCCGTTAGGAGATATATCATGCGATTGTTGTTCAAGTGCCTTGTTGTTCTTCAGATTTGTGTTCTAATCTCGACCGTATCGGCGAACGACGTTAAGACAACCGATGTTTACGCCCGAATTAAGGCCGGTATAGATGCAGTTTCTGCAATAAATACACATGACCATCTTATGCCGTTCGAAAAGATTGGCAATCGCGATCGGACAGACCACGGCGAGGGAATGACACTGAGAAGCATCTGGGCGGGAAGTTACTTCCCATGGATTCATTCGTTGGAGCCCTGGCCCGAGGATGGCTCTTTCGATACTTGGTGGTCCAAAGCACAACACAACTTCGCCAATGCCAGAGCGACCAGCTTCTACAGGTATTTATTGCCCGCATTTCAGGATTTGTACGGCATTGACTTCGACACAATCACTCCCAAGCAGGCCCGAAGTCTGAACGACAGGATATTCGAGAACTACAAGACCGACAAATGGCTTCGCGAGGTCATCACCGAGCGGGCGAACATCGAGTTGATGGTCATCGACGCTTATTGGGCCCGTCTCGATTTCACTACACATTATCCATTCACCGTGGCACTTTGTAATGTAACATCAGTCGTGCGAGGTTTCCATCCGTCTGAGTTTGACAATCCGCTGGACAATCCATACGAATTCGCCCGGCATCATGACATCAAGGTCAAAACTTTGGACGACTACCTGGCTGTGCTCGATAGGATAATAGTATCGGCGAAGAAGGGCAAGGCTATATGTCTTAAAAGCACTTTAGCATACAACCGGACTTTGCGTTTCGAGAACGTATCTAAGGAACGTGCGGCGACAATCTTCGGGCGGCCTCGCAAGGAGTTGACCGGCCGGGAAATTAAGGATTTTGAAGATTTCATTATGTGGCGGCTGGTCGAGCTGAGTGCCAAACACGACCTGCCGTTCCAGATTCACACAGGCCAGGCCAGGATTCAGGGCTCCAATCCGATGTTACTGGTTGACATGATACAGGAGAATCCCAAAACGAAGTTCATTCTGTTTCACGGAGGATTTCCCTGGGTTGGGGAAACCGGCGTGATTGCAATGCGATTTCGCAACGTGTGGATCGACTCGGTGTGGCTGCCCACACTCAGTTACACAATGGCCCGGCGAGCATATCAGGAATGGCTTGAAGCCGTCCCTTCGAACCGGATTATGTGGGGCTCCGACACCGGGACCGCTGAAGGGATATATGGGGCTACCTTGTTTACAAGACAGTGCCTGGCCGAAGCGTTGGCCGAGAAGGTTGTCCGAAAAGAACTCAACGAGCAGGATGCACTTCGAATCGGTCGACAAATCATGCGTGAAAATGCGTTGGAGTTGTTTCCTCAGCTTAAGGAGCGACTCTGGCGGAAGTGAGATCAAATATACCAAAACAAATAAGGTGAGAAAATATGAAGAATTTATCGATAGCTCCAAGAATCGTGCTGATTATCGTCTTGATTTTTTGCATTTGTGCCGGAGGTTGTGCTGGTGTCAAACGGAGTTCGCCTTGTAGAATCTCGGTCTTGACCTACAATATCTATCATGGGGCCGATGCAAATGGAAATTCAAATCTGGACGCTGTTGCCGGGATAATAAATTCGCTTAAGCCTGACCTTGTTGCACTGCAGGAGGTGGACAATAAAACAACGCGTGCCAAAGGTCTTGATCTTACGGCCGAATTAAACGAACGCACAGGAATGCAGGGTATTTTCGGCAAGGCAATGGATTACGCCGGCGGAGGATACGGAGAAGCTGTTCTTACCCGCCATCCCATTATCTATACTAAGAATAATCCTCTGCCGCACACTTCCAATGCGGAGCCGCGGGCCGCCCTGGAAATTCATATAGAGATGCCGACTAAAGAAAGAATAGTTTTTGTCGGTACACACTTAGACCATCAGCGGGACCAGAATAATCGGATGCAGCAGGCCAGCCGCATCGAAGAGTTATACCTGGACTATGACCTTCCAATAATCTTGGCCGGTGATCTCAATGCCGCTCTGGGAAGTGATCCAATCAATCTTTTAAGTAAGGAGTGGTCCTATGCTGCTCAGGATGATCCGCAGCCTACCATGCCTTCTGTAAAGCCAAGGAGGAAAATCGACTATATTATGTACAAACCAAAAGATAGATGGAAAGTTATAGAGGTACGGGTAATAGATGAGAAGGTAGCCTCGGATCACTGCCCCGTTTTTGCAGTGTTGGAATTACTGCCGAACGGCTAAGAAATGAAATGTCGGATTAAATTTCGGAGATGCCAGCGATGAGCAACAATTCAATCAGGCGTCGTGACTTCATGAAAGCAGCCGGTTGTGCTCTGGGGACCCTTCTAATGCCAGGGAGTTCAACGGCATGGGCTCGGTTGAAAAACGAAAAGAAAACACAGCCCAACATCGTCTATATTTTGGCCGATGATATGGGGTATGGTGACCTTGCCTGCCAGAATCCCGAATCGAAAACGCCCACACCCAATCTCGACCGGCTTGCATCCGAGGGGATTCGCTTTACTGATGCCCATTCACCGTCTGCGGTTTGCTCTCCGACTCGGTATGGAATCCTTACCGGCCGTTATTGCTGGCGGACTCGACTTAAAAGTTCGGTCTTGTGGCCCTGGGATAAGCCGTTAATAGATTCGAACCGCCTCACGGTCGGCAAACTCATGAAGGCCCATGGTTACGATACTGCTTGCATTGGAAAGTGGCATCTTGGCTGGGACTGGCCAACCACAGATGGAAAAGAACCTGTTGGTATAGGCAAAACCAATGTCGCCACGAGCGGCTCAAATGTGGATTTCAAAAAGCCTATCGCTAATGGTCCGACTACCCGTGGATTTGACTACTATTTTGGGACGGCTGTGCCTAACTTCCCGCCTTACTGTTTCATTGAAAACGAAATGACTGTTGGAATACCAGCGGGGAAAAAGCCGGATGACATGTTTGGTTCTCCCGGGCCAATACTTGATGGGTGGAAGCTGGAGGAGATTTTGCCGGGTCTTGAGAGAAAAGCTGTTGAATATATTGATGCCAAAGGCGACAGAATTAACAATCCGGTCTTTAGACAAACTGCCGGCAAGCCGTTCTTCCTATATGTACCGCTAACTGCTCCGCATACTCCGATAGCTCCTGCTCACCAGTTCAAAGGCAAGAGTAAGGCCGGTGCTTATGGTGATTTTGTCTGCCAGGTTGACCATGTTGCCGGCCGGGTCATCGATGCTCTCAAACGCAACGGCTTGGCCGACAACACGCTGGTTATATTCACAAGCGACAATGGCTCACCGGGGCGGGACGGCACGAACATGAACGGCAAGACAAACAGTGTGCGGCGTTTTGGACACAATCCGAGCTATATTTACAGAGGCATCAAAGCGGATGCATGGGATGGCGGACACAGGGTGCCGTTCATGGCCCGCTGGCCCGGACGTATCAAACCGGGCTCGGTCAGCGATGAGACTATCTGCCATGTTGACCTCATGGCTACATGTGCGGCTATCCTTGGTTACGATTTGCCGCCCAATGCAGGTGAGGATAGCTATAATATTCTGCCTGCTCTGACCTGCCGTAATTTGAATAAACCCATCCGCGAAGCAACCGTCCATCATTCCGGTAATGGTATGTTTGCAATAAGGCAGGGAAAATGGAAGCTGATTCTGGGCCGGGGTTCAGGGGGTTGGAGCGGCCAAGGCAAGCCTGAAGACCCTCCTGTACAACTTTACGATATGAGTATGGATGTTTCAGAGAGAACAAACCTGTGCACCGAATATCCCGACATTGTTGAAGGACTGACCAGATTGTTGCAGAAATACAAAGTACAGGGACATAGCAGGCCGATGGCATAGGCCTGCTTAAGAGCACAAAATGGTAGTAATTCCCAGTACAAATCTGTTAACATAAGCTTCTGATGAGTAGAATTCAGATTTAAGAGTTGAAGCCAATTAACGTGTAAAGGCAGCCTTAGGAGAAAAAATGAAAAGACGGGAATTCATCACTGCGACAGCCGCCGCCGCAGCGGGACTTGTGTTTGAGCGGAAAATATCAGCCTCGGATAGTCAAGATAAACATAAGAGGCCTAATATCCTTTTTATCATGACCGACCAGCAGCATGCCGGTATGATGAGCTGTACTTCAAACAAATGGCTCAAAACCCCTTCAATGGACCGGCTTGCTGCATCGGGCATCAGGTTCGAAAGGGCCTATGCCTGCAATCCCGTATGCATACCGAACCGCTTCAGTTTGCAGACAGGCCTTATGCCCAGTGCAATTGGAATGAACCATAACGGAGATTCCGCACGGGCCTCTGTAACCGATGCCATGATGCAGCAGTCGCTTGGCCGCCTTTTCAGCAAAGCCGGTTACGAAACGGTTTACGGGGGCAAGGTGCACCTGCCGAGGAAGATGAAGGGCGTGGAGAATCTTGGATACCGAAATCTTACCGGCGACTCACGTCGGGGATTGGCCGATACCTGTGCGAAATTCATTAAGGGCCCGCACACCAGGCCGTTCTTTCTGTTTGCCTCGTTCATCAATCCCCACGATATCTGTTATATGGCTATCAATGATTTCAACCGCACACAGGGACAACCACCCATAGGGAACATAGATTCCAAAACCTGCGAAGCTGTACTGGACCGTGTGCGAAAGAACGGGGACATCAACGATTTTGTTGAGAAAAACTGCCCTCCACTCCCCGAAAATCATGAAGTGCCTGAAGCTGAGCCGGAATGTATAATGAAAAAGTACATAAATCCAAGACCTTTCCAGGCATACACCCGGGAAAAATGGACTAAGAATCAGTGGCGTCTGCATCGTTGGGTGTATTGCCGGCTGACTGAAACGGTTGACAGGGAAATCGGAATATTGCTTGATGCTTTGCGAGAAGCACAGATTGAAGATAACACCCTGATAGTCTTCACCAGCGACCACGGTGACATGGATTCTGCGCATAAACTTGAGCACAAGCAGGTGCTGTACGAGGAATCCGTGCGTGTTCCGTTTATAATGAGTTTTAAAGGGGTGATTCCTGAAGGTGTAGTCGATGATGCCCATCTGGTTTCCAACGGCCTTGACCTACTGCCTACTCTTTGTGATTATGCAGGCATCGAAACTCCTGAAAAACTGCATGGCATGAGTATGCGGTTATTGGCGGAAGGGGGAAATACTAACCGATGGCGTGATTTCGTTGTCTCAGAGAGTCAGCTTGGAAGGATGCTTAGAACGGACCGCTTCAAGTACTGTATTTTCGACTCAGGTGAAAACCGCGAGCAGCTCACAGACCTGAAAAATGATCCGGGTGAAATGAGGAACCTCGCAGGTATCGAGCAATACAAAGATGTCCTTGATACGCATCGTCAGCTTTTACGCCGATGGATTGAAAGAGTCGGCGATACAATTGCATCTGGGTATGTTAATGTTAAATCCTGATATTCTGTAAAGAATTACTACCGGCGGCCTCTATTAGTGGTACTTTGGTGTTATAAACGCCTGAGCGCCATAGTTTTTCACCCCCATGGCGTCCCAGGCATTGAAGGTCTCCACACGTCCATCAAGATACCCGGCATTGAGCCGGATTTTGGGCTGTGTTTGCATGGCGGGGTCTTTGAAAACCCAGTACGGGTGGCTTCGTACACCGTCCCTGAAAGGGTGAGATGAGCACCAGGTCTGCTGAGGGCTTGGCCATAACAAATTGGTGTTATTGGTCAGAAAGAAAAGCGCATCCTGCACAACCAGTTTTGTCCTGGAATCAAGCCTGTTGGCGCCCTCGAAATGGCCCTGCGCTTTATCCACATGCTCTGAATGCTTGTGATTGTACCCTTGATAGCTCCACAATATCGTGTAGGTTGAATGCAGAGGAGCAAAAGAACCGGTCATATAAAATTGGCCGTAGGTTCCCTGTGCAGCCTGTCCGGAAGTTGCCGGAGGCCAGGGCGTGCTATCTTTGATTGCTGAGAGCTTGCAGTTGAAAACACGAACATCCTTCAGGTAAGAAGACAGATACCTGCCGGCGTGATGATAAGACTTGCTGTTAATATCTGCCACAGGCCCCACGATATTGCTATTCCAGTTCAATTCGAATGGACGATGATAATTCACGGGAGCTTGAATCGTAGATGGATGAGGGGGTAATTTTGAATCATTGTCCTCCGCATATGTTACCAGACCGAAAATCAACTGGCGCATATTGCTTCCGCATGAAATCATCCTTGCCTGCTGTCTGGCCTTATGAAGAGATGGCAGGAGAATCCCCATCAAAATAGCGATGATGGCAATGACTACCAGAAGCTCAATTAAGGTAAATCCTTTTTGCTTGTTCATGACAATGCTCCAATCCATGATGAGAAGGAACTTAAAGCTTATAGATATATATACTCCAAATGAAGCCATAAATCAAGGAAAACCTTTCGCTTTATCACACCCTTTCGGCACTTTGCAGTTATTATTATATGAAATAAATTGGAAGGTCTTTATGCAGGGTTTCTTGTTATTTTCTATGTTTTTCTATCTACAACATGGGTTATTGTAAATTGCATACCTAAAGCGGGTTTGGTATATTGTAAAGAATGTGGCTAAGTTCCGATGTATAGGGATAACCGAAAAGGATAAATGGGAAATCTCAATTGATATTTACAATTAAGGAGGGCGGCTACCCATGCAAAAACAAACCAGACGTGAATTTCTCAAAAAGGCGGGAATTGCGACATTGGCGGCGGGAGGGCTTCCTATATTGTCTAATGAAAGCTTTGCTCGACCTGGCGCCCGGCGGCAGCCTGATATTTTATTTATTATCTGTGATCAATTGGCGGCACATGCACTAAGTTGTTATGGCGGGCCGGTTCTTACGCCCAATATAGATCGGCTTGCAGGACAAGGCGTTCGTTTCACCCAGGCGACTTGTGTTACTCCATTCTGTTCACCAACTCGGGCTTCGATTGTTACCGGCAGGTATCCTCATGCCCACGGTATTGTATTGAACTGCGCACCGAGACGGCAGGAAGGAATACACCCGCACGATATCACCACCGAAAAAATTCTTAGTGATACCGGCTATATAACGCATCATTACGGCAAATGGCATCTTCAGGGTGATAAGCTGCCGTACTACCCTGATATGTTCCGCCCCGAGTTCGAGTATGCCGACAAGATGCAGCCTGTCTTCGATAAGGTCAGAAAGCGTGATTCGTCAACTTATATGAATTGGTACAAGTGGCCTTTGCCGGTGGAGATAGATCCGCGATTTCAGAAGGCTGTCGATGCGTTGGGCGACCGGTGGAAAGATAAAAACTTTGCCGGATTCATAACAAAAATGGGCAGGCTCAAACTGCCGTTATCTCAATGCTATGATGTTCAGATTGCGGATCTGACATGCGAAAAGCTCAATGCCCTTCGATTCAGCCCGAAACCGTTTATGATAACCTGTTCATTCAACTGGCCGCACGACCCGAATATTGTGCCGTCGCCGTACTACGAAATATTCGACCCTGATGAGATTGAACTGCCAGCCAATCGGCACACTCGTGAAGAGCACTTCGAAAAGAACTGGTCACGGGAGATCATCCGCGGCCTGGGTGAACGTGGTATGCGGGAGTTTCTGCGCATCTACTACGGTATGGTAAAGCTCATAGACGACCAGGTTGGCAGAGTCCTGTCTGCTCTCGAAAAAACAGGCAGAATGGATGACACTGTCATTGTCTTTACCGCCGATCACGGTGATATGATGGGCGGCCATGGCATGGTGTGGAAATCGACTAACAGCTTTTATGAAGAAGTCGTCCGAGTGCCGTTGATTATTCGATATCCGAAGCAATTCAGACCGCAGATAAGCGAAATTGCCGCCAACTCAACCGATCTGATGCCTACGCTGCTGGAACTTAACGGCAAATCAATCCCCTCGGTCGTACAGGGCCAAAGTCTTGTACCATTCCTGACCGGAAAAAGGGATAGTTCACTGGCAAGGCAGTTCACATTCTCCGAACGCATCAGTGGTAATCCCAAAGGCCAGCGCAAAGTCCTTCCGGGAACTAAGGGTTCGTTTATGATTCGCGGCAAAGGATATAAACTAACCCGCTTTGAAAATGGCCATGAGTATCTTTACGATTTGAAAAATGATCCCGGTGAAACAAAAAACCGCGCTGCCGACCCGGCGTATCAGGCTGTTCGCAAAGAGCTATCAACCGAACTGGACAACTGGTTCGAACGTACTAAAAGTGAAGAAGGTTAAAAAAACTGAGAAAGGAGCTGTTTGCTCTGATTATTATGTTTTTTTAGTATTAACAGGGGGTTTTATAGATAATTTTTAAAAAGCTTCAAAAAAGTTTTTTTGATTTGAAGCTTAAAAAATGTTATAATATTTAAATAATCCCCGAAAGTATCAGGAGTATTACGATAGGAAAAGGAACATCCGATATAGTCTGGCTTAAAGGCGGTTTTGTCCTTTGTTACCTTTTCAGGTGATAGTATTCAAACATCAGACCAACGTTTAGGGCAATTGCCGGATAAAGAATTTGTACTTGGAAGAGTTATGCCCAAAGTTTTGTAAGTGTTTAATACAAAGGAAGATATACGCTTTTGTTGTGGCAGGATATATGGAGGACTTAGGCAAAACTGCTGGACTGTATGTTCCATATGCCTGATTTGAAGTAAAACAAGGGCCGGATAGAGCTTAAAGCAGCTATAATTGCAGAAATAGACTGAGATTATGCCGCATTGGCTGTTTGTTATAATTATGAAAAAAACGTTACATTTAATACTGTAGATGGCACTTTAATATAGTTTTGAACGATGTAATAGTAACGGGATTCCTGTAATGGTTCAACAGTCGTGTCAAACTGAACTGATCAGACGGGCTCAGCAAGGTGATAGGCAATGCCTTGAGCAGTTAGCCGGGCAGGTAAGAGAACGCCTGCGGACGTATGTCTATCGTCTGACTCAGCGAGATGACCTGGCTCAGGAAATCGTACAGGAGACTTTATTGGAGATGTGTAAAGTGTTGGGAAAGTTAAACAATAATGATCGATTCTGGCCGTGGCTCTACGGTATAGCCGTCAACAAGCTGCGGCGCCATTACAGAACTGAACAAACACAGAAAAAGTTGGCTATCTCCAGTGCAAAACGCAACAGTAGGCTAAAAGACCGGCAGGATGGGCTGGAGAACCTCGTTGGCGAAGAGTTGAAACAGATTGTTTCTGGGGCGATGAAAAAGCTCAGGACGCGGCACAAAGCTGTCCTGATAATGCGTTGTTATGACGGCATGACGCATTCGGAAATTGCCGAGTCGCTGGGTTGCAGCGAATTTAGTACTCGTATGCTGTTTTTACGGGCGAAAAAGGCCTTGCAGAGAGAGCTTTCACGTAATGGTTTTGGCAAGGCTTCCTTTCTGACGGCTTTGGTACTATTCGGAAAACTGACAGCTCCAAGTAAAGCCGCTGCGGCACAAATTTCAATCTCTGCCTCTACAGTAAAAGTTGGTTTGCTAACCGGAGTAGTCGGATTGGCGACCACAAAAACCGCGATTGTCACGTTCACAGCAGCCGGAGCTTTGACTGCCGGCACGATAGTGACGACATCGGCCCCCTGGAAGGATGCCGAGGCTCCTCGCCAATCTCAGGTAAATACCCAGGTTATCAGCCAGTTCGACCAGAACAGCAAAGCCGCCGAAGAGCATTGGTACTATTTTCCTCAAGGTGCGTCGCAATTCATGATGCTGAGGGCAACATCCGGCGTGGTTGGCGAAAAGTCGTACAAGCTTGTACTGCAGAACGAAAATGCAAATTACTCCTTCAGCGACAATAGCGTTCACATTAACAACTACCGCACCTGGGCCAGCGACTTTAGCGTTCTAAAGTTCCCCACAGATGATCCTAAATTGACTGATTTTATCTATCAGGTTGAAGGAAGCCCCCGTGGTATTAAGCATTTGCCAGCCAAAGGTAAAGATCTATTGGTTGTTGCCGCACGTAATAAAGATAACTCTGAGCCGTGGGCTATCCGGCATTCAAATGTTTTGGAAGAGGGTTACTTTCAATCTGACTGGCCTACGACAGCCAAGGTCATTGATAACCGAGATGTTATGCATAAACGCGGTTGGACTTACTTTAGAGTTACAGGCCAAATAAACGATGAGAATATCTCTGGAATGGGAAGAATACCTTTTGTTTATGCTACAAGTGCAGAATACAGCCCATGGATGAAACTGCGGGTCGGTTCTATGACGATATTTGATTCGAAAAATGAGGCTTATGTGCAAAGTTCGCCATCTCAGAATGTCACTAAATACCAGCCTGGCAGCTTTTTCAAGGGGTTGGCCAAACCCTGGCTGGGACTGCACACAATCGATGTAGTTCGCCGAGATGCTGCTGCTCAGCGTGTTCGATTTGAAACGAAACATACGCCGGGCAGCCGATTTGCACAAGTGGAGTTAATCCATGAAGGTGTTAGGATAATCTACAGCATTGATTTGGAAACTGATGTTATTGATGAAATCACCTTTTCAACCGATAAGGGCGATAAGGGGAATCTGAAATTCTCGTATATTCAGACAATTAACGATGTTATTAATGGAGAGTTTGTACCTCCGAATAGATCCCAAAGTCGGGGAGCCTCGAAGAGCAGCTCCGGTCTTTTGTGGCTTGTGGAGTTAGTGGAGGGGGCACTCGAGTAGATTAGCGATTGTACGAAGGTTATCTTAAATCCAGGGAGGATACTGCTAATTGACATGAGGTATTATATTAGGTCCAGGAAAGGCAATGAAGAAGATGAGGCTGGGAAGAACAGGTTGGAGTTGGATTACTGTCGCTATTGTGGTAAGCGTTGCAGTATGCCTGGTCCCAGGTCAGGTTCATGCCTGGACTTATAATTATCGGGACGATTTCAGCACCACCAAAGCTGAACAAGACAGCTACCTTCATTCGATTTTCTGGCCGCAGGGGGCTTTTCCGCCAGAGGAATCATACCTGTACCATAGTGATACAGAATTAGGTTTCGGAGACTACAACGGCGAGGCGGCGGTTCTGGGTTATAGCTTTCCAGTTGGTTCATCCCGGTCAAACGGTGCGGTCAGTGGATCACTGAATATTGACATACGTTTTCAGGACACCACCGACCTGGTTTCCGGTTCTTTTCAATACTCGCTCTCAGACGATGGTGTCAATTGGGAATCGGCACGGCAACTGGGACAGGGAAGCCATAACATCCCTTTAGAATCTGTCAGTGGCGTCTGTTATGTCAGATTCCGGGGAACTGAGGTCCTGATAGATAATTTAGAGGTTTTTTTAAATTCGTCCCCTGCTACGATTAAAGTACCTAGTGATTTTGCAAAAATCCAGCAGGCTATTGATGCTGCGTCTTATGGTGATATCGTGGAGGTCTCGCCAGGTACCTATACTGGCGATGGAAACTGGGATATAGACTTTAAGGGTAAGGCAATTACCGTACGCAGCTCATCCGGGCCGGGGCAAACGACTATTGACTGTGCCGAAGGTCATAGGGGTTTCTATTTCCACGAGGGGGAAAACCGGAATTCTGTTCTTCGCGGTTTTACAATTAGAGATGCCGTATTATCAGGCTCTAAGATTCCGCCTGAAAATTCGAGCTGGAATCCAAGCCGTGCACACCCAATCGGCGGCGGCATATACTGTGAATTTAGCAGCCCGAGCATTATTGATTGTGTAATAAAGCAATGTTCAGCCGAGCTGGGAGGCGGGATCGGTTCCGTTGGTGGTTCACCTTTGATTTTTGACTGTACCATCGAACAATGCCGGGCTGGAGGATTTGGAGCTGGTATAGGTCTTATGAAAGGCTCAGATGCCCGGATTGTAAATTGTACCATTAACAGGAACACCGGTTCTGATAACAGTGTCGGGGGTGGAGTATATTGTTGGCAAAGCAGGCTTATGATGGCTGGTTGTGATATTTCCTTCAACAGCGCACAGGGAAATATTACGGGTGGCGGTATTTACTGCGGAGGCTCTTCCGCACAAACCACATTAGAGCACTGCATTATTTCGAATAATACTGCCCAAACTGGTGGCGGAGTCTTCTCGGATTCATATGCCCGTACAAACATAACAAACTGTACGATTGCCGACAATATCGGTGGAGGAGTTCACGACGAGACAAGCTATATAGCAATCAAAAACAGTATCGTATGGTACAATGGTGGCTCAGCAGTCTTGCTCAATGGTTCGCTTTCGTCAAGCCCCATTCTCTATTCTAATATCGAAGGATATTATCCGGGACAAGGCAATATCGATTCGGCACCTATGTTTACATCAGGAAGTGACTATCATCTTCGCTCTTTTTGGGTCACTGATTCGATTGAAAACCATAGCCCATGTATAGATGCAGGTGACCCACAGGATCCAATAGGAGCAGAGCCTTTCCCGAATAACAAGCGTATAAATATGGGAGCATATGGCGGGACCAGCCAGGCAAGTAAAAGTATCGGTCCTGTTATTTTTCACGGTGGTGGATCAAGGGGAAGGAAGTATAACTCCGGCCTGAGCAGGGACGACGCCTTTGCAACCATCCCGGACCCGGGAAATGGGGCGTATAACGGCGATACGCTAATAGTCTTGCCGGGGAC
>JACNGQ010000204.1 GCA_014384025.1 Planctomycetota bacterium
TTTGAGTCGAAAAAAGTCTCGAATTTCGATGCTGGATTCTTGTAACTCGATGTGGGACAATGAGATAAAAATTTTTGAAATATTTTATTTTTGTATTTGAGAGTGCGCGTTTTTGACTGAAAATTGGCCCCAAGATTACATGGATTTCACGGATGTTTGTCGCATCGGATTAAGTAAACAGCGAGAAAGAAATGTATCAATCATGTTATCAGCAATCCTCTGGTTTTGGCAGGTATTGAGTAAAGGCAGAAGTTGTCAACTTATCTTAATGCCTTTGGACTTTGGCGTTCTTGATTTCACCTAAAACTTTGCTGTCATCGGTAAGGATAACTTGCACGTCTAAACGATCATCGTTGTTAATAATGTCGCCCTCGACCACGGAGCTGCCGGAAAGCTGGATGACCAGAGGTTGCTTTATGTTAGACGAATCCGATCTGCTCCTCATGACAATATCGCCTTGAACCTTAGAACCCCGTGCGAGTTTGATGTGCCCGTTGATCGTTTTCAGGTTGCCCTTTACAGAGGTTCCTATAAGAGTGATGCTCCCATTAATCGTGCTCAACGTTCCGTCGACCTGTGATCCCAAATTGCAGACAATCACTCCATTGATTGTAATTACACCGCCATTGACAGAGGTGTTTGAACCAACCTGGATACTGCCATTGGTGGTTTGAAGTTCGCCAACATCACTATTATCTCCCACGGTAATACTGCCGTTAACGGTCCGGCTATTTCCGGTGACAGTGCATTCGTTTCCAATGGTGATTGCTCCGTTTACTGTGGTCAGAGGACCATAGTGATTTAAGCCGTTACCAATCCGGATCGACTTGCTGCAGGAAACGGTAAGTAGGCTCAGCAGAGTCACCAACGAGAGTAATTTGGAGAAATTATTCATTTGACATCCTCTAATTTACTCGGTCTTCGATCATAATTAAATACTAACCGGGATTTCCCTATAAACTTCACTAAAACACTCCTACAAGCTTCAAGTATCTGTCCAATAGGAACAGTAGCCATACACAACCAGGCCATTATAGACAGGGGTTGCTCTGTTGGCAACATGTAGCTTCACATTGAGCTGTAAAATGTGGTTGATCCGCTCGACTGCGCTCAGGACAAGTTTTTGTTGGTTTTTGGTGTTTCTGACTGTCTTTTTAGTGTTTTTTGCCGAAAATTGCTGGGTTTTTGATGAATTGGGTTAGAAATAATTGGTGCGATTCATCGCACCCTACCTACTCAATCAATATAGAATTCCAGATAGGCATAGTTCGATTAAAATGAGATCTACAAAGCTTGGTGTCAAGAAATTAATAGGTGACTGTCCCTAGTTTTCTAGTTTTGAGTCCTTTGATTACGCTCAGGACCGGAATGTTATCTTGTTGTTGATTCTGTTCTCGGTTGTTTCACGCCTTTGGGGGAAGAATAACAGAAGGAAAGTAAAAAGGCAAAAGGAAAAAAGAAAAATTATGGAGGCCCTTCGGGCAGTTATTCAAACAGATCCCTCCACTTCGGTCGGGATGACGGTTCTGTCGACTCTCTACTTGTTGCTGTACTCGGTATGATAAGGAGGCCCTTCGGGCGGTTATTCAAACAGATCCCTCCACTTCGGTCGGGATGACAAGAATGAAGATTGCTGCGCCTCGGTCGGGATGACAAGAATGAAGATTGCTGCGCCTCGGTCGGGATGACGACGAATGAAAATTGCCGTGATTTAGTTTCCCTATGTGATAAATTGCCGCCCCCGACAGAGAAGCAGATTAGCATACATCGAGGGCAAGCTCAACGGCGGCGCTCGCAATGGCAATTATTTTAAACAGACCCCTCCACTTCGGTCCCCCGACAGGGAAGCAAGTGAGCAGCAATCGAGGGTAAACTCAGATGACGGTTCTGTCGACTCGCTACTATGTTTTATTGCTTTATAAACAAGTCACAACAACTACAATGTTAATATGAAAACATTTTATGTCTATATTATGGGCAGTAAAACCGGAACGCTATACGTGGGAATGACGAGTGATATTAAGAAAAGAGTTTATGAACACAAAAACCATTTGATGCCCGGTTTTACGGATAAATACAATATTGACAGACTGTTGTATGTTGAAACAATAAGAGATGCATCTTCAGCTATTAATAGAGAAAAACAAATTAAGCCGTGGAGACGTGAAAAAAAGGTAGCACTTATCGATTCAATTAATTCTGAATGGAATGATCTTAGTGAAGATTAGTATAAATAATAATGTGCCTTATTGGGGGGATGCTTCGCATCAGTATTTTAAATAGATCCCTCCGCTCGGCTACGCCTCGGTCCCCCGACAGGAAAGCAAGTGAGCAGCAATCGAGGGTAAACTCAGATGACAGAGAAAGAAGATTGCGGCAATTTAGTATTGAGTTTTGAGTTAGGTTTGAGATTCTTCACGACGTTCAGAATAGCAATTATTTTAAACAGACCCCTCGACTGCGCTCGGGGTGACAGTTGTGTCAGTTCGCTACTTCCGGCTGTATTGAGGATAAATGGTGGGGCAAGCTATTTAATTTTGAGTTTTGAGTTGTGTTTGAGGGGAATTAGAGAATTGGAGAATTGGTTAATTCTGATTGTATGGCCTGGCTTTTTAGACGTATACAGATGTTAATTTTGCGGGCCAGATTTCTCCACTTCGTTCGCTTCGCTCCCTCCGGTCGAAATGACCCCATTAGAGTAAACGGCACTCTAACGGGGCAAGCAAATTCGGGCAACCACGCGGGATTGCCCCTACGAGGGGGGGATTTACGATTGACTATTTTCTATTGAATATTGATTATTGGGATTGAGGCTGGGTCCCCACTAAGGGCTTGCGAGGATGACAATATTATTGATTATTTAAGGATGTATATAGAAGCTGTTTCAAAACTCAATTTCCGCTACGAAAGCAGTTTTGAAACCGCTTCTGTTGAAATTTGTAGAGATTATGGTATATTTTAGGAGTACAAAAGCCAGCTTGTGGAAAGCATGGTTCTTTTGTTGAGTAACCGGTGCAGGGTATATCAGCCGGCAATAATCTAACAAATGATAAAGGAGGAAGCTTATGCAATTTTCAAAATCTTATGTGATGCTTGTGGTTTTAGGGGCCTTTATAACAGGGGTATGTATCAATGCGAACTTTACCAGCATTGCCAAGGCAGATGAGCGGCCGGAAACCTCGCAGGCGGTACGCGAGTGGCAGGAAAAACGGTTCGGCATGTTCATTCACTGGGGGCCGGTCAGTATCAAGGGTACTGAGATTGGCTGGTCGCGAGGCAGTCAGGTACCGACCGAAGAGTACGACCAACTCTACAGGCGGTTTAATCCTGTGAAATTCGACGCCGAAGAATGGGTAAAGGTGGCCCGGGAGGCCGGGATGAAGTACCTTGTCCTTACGTCCAAGCACCACGACGGATTCTGCCTGTGGCCGTCTAAATACACCGACTACCACATCGGCAATACGCCGTTCAAACGCGATGTAATGAAAGAGCTTTCCGAAGCCTGTAAAAAATACGACATCGAATTCAGTACGTATCACTCAATCTGCGACTGGCACCATCCGGATTACCCGATGGGCAGTCCCGGCGGCAAAAGCGAAAAGCCAAATCCCAATATGCCGCGATACTATGAGTACCTGAAAAATCAGACGAAAGAGATTCTCGATAACTACGGCCCGCTTGGTATTATGTGGTTCGATGGGGAATGGGAAAAGCCCTGGACCCGCGAGTATGGAAATGAAATTTACGACTATCTTAAAGAAATTCAGCCGGACCTGGTGATAAATAATCGTGTGAGCAAAGGCCGAGACGGGATGGCCGGGACTACAAAGCAATCCCGCCTCAACTCAGGTGATTACGATACCCCCGAGCAGCAGATAGGCGGATTCAATCGTGAACGGCCGTGGGAAACATGTATGACAATCTGCCGGCAGTGGGCGTGGAAGCCGAACGATAAGATGAAGTCTGCTAAAGAATGCATCCGGACCTTGCTGCAGACGGTGGGCGGAGACGGCAATCTCCTGTTTAATGTCGGGCCGATGCCGGATGGCCGGATAGAGCCGCGCCAGGTCGAGAGGCTCAGGCAGATGGGCGCCTGGTTGAAGAAATACGGTGACGGAGTTTACGACACGCGCGGCGGGCCGTTCAAGCCGGGCAAGTGGGGTGCATCGACCTGCAAAGCGAGCAAAATCTACTTGTATGTAATGGACCGGCAAGCCGACGATAGAGTGGTACTGCCTCCTATCGATTGCGAGATAATTTCTTACCGCGCTTTTGGCGGTGGGCAGCTTTTACTGAAACAAAACAAAAACAATATTGAACTCCATCTTCCGGCCTCCGGTCGCGACGAGATTGCAACAGTGATTGAGTTGACGGTTAAGGGCAGTGCCTTCGAAATAAATCCCGTAGATGTGCCCTAACCGAACCGGGGAAATGTCAGGTAGAGCAAATTCGAAGAGATTGAGGCCTTGAGAGTTTCAGAAAGAAGGGAATGATATTATGAGAACAAATCGTCGAAAATTCATAGGTAGTGCTCTTGCGGGCGGTGTTGCGGCTACATGGGCTGGTTCGTGCGGGGCGTCAGAGGGTAAGAGAACTGATTACGCCCGGCTGGATGAGATATTAAAGAAACCCGTATTGAAAAAGGAGCTGTTTGCCAGGCCGGTGATTATTAAGAGCCTCGAACTGCTTCGCTATAGGGGCAGTTTTTTGTGCCGGGTACGTTCTTCCGATGGCGCAGAAGGTATTTCGGTCGGTCACAGCGGGATGAGTTATCTATATCCGATTTTTACCCATACGCTGCAACCTTTTTTTATCGATAAAGATGCACGCGAGCTGGACCTGCTGCTTGAAAAGGTGTACATATACAATCTCAATTTCAGATTAAGCGGGCTGGCGCTGGGGATACCTTTAGCTACGATTGAGTTTGCGATTCTCGATATGTTAGGGCGTATTGCCGGGATGTCGATGGGGGAGCTGATCGGAGAAATCCACCATCCGCGAGTTGCGGTATATCAAGCCACAGAGTACCGTGAGAAACCGGTAGAGGAGTCGGTGGAACTGATAAAAAGGGATGTCGCGAGATATAACGCCCACGCGGTTAAGATTAAAGTCGGGGGACTTATGTTCATGACCAAGGACATTAACGCCGTTGGTCCGAAAGGAAGGACCGAAAGAATGATTCCGCTAATCCGCAAAACGTTCGGCGATAAGATGGTTTTGTATGCGGATGCAAACGGTTTTTATTCGGTGGATGAGGCGATACGGGTAGGCAGGTTATTAGAAGAATACGGTTACGGTTTTTTCGAAGAACCTGTTCTTTTCGACTGGTACGAAGAAACGAAAGAGGTTGCTGATGAGCTGAGGATTCCGGTTGCAGGGGGCGAACAGGAATACAGCCTGCACGGTTTTCGGTGGCTTATTGCCAATGACGGGCTTGGAATTGTTCAACCTGATAACTATTATTTTGGGGGCATGATTCGTTCGATGAAGGTTGCACGTATGGCACAGGCATTCGGAAAAAGTTGTACGCCGCACATGTCCGGCGGAGGGCTCGGATACCTTTACATGATACATTTCGTATCCGCCCTTGCCAACGCATCCGCTCATCATGAATTCAAAGGATTAAACACGGATGTACAATTCGAATGTAAAACATCGCCTCTGTCGGTGGTGGATGGAAAGATTAAAGTCCCGACCGGTCCGGGTTTAGGTATTGAGATCGACCGGGATTTTATTAACAAGCATGAGGCGGTGAAAGGATAGTAAAGAGAAAGGAGCCCATTCTTAGTATGTTGAAACATGGTTAATAGGCTCGTTTGAGAACGAAAACAGGCTTTTCTGGCGAAAGTGAAATTTTTCTTCTAAAAAAGGATTGATTTGGTTTTGTGAATCGGATATAGTCCATCGTTTAGAAAATCGCTCTGTCGCACGGGGTTATTTTGGGATTGATTATTGACTATTGAATATTGACGATTGAAAAGCAGTAAAAAGCCAATCGGTAAGAAAGAAAATAGTAAACAGTCAATGTCCCCTGGGGTCAGCAGTATCACGGCGTGGTTGACTCAAGCCTCCGACGGAGCCAAATCGGGCCGGGACAATACGGTCTCCGTGACAATCAATTGATTAGTTGCTGTTTTTTAACGGCCAGCTTTCAAGAATCAATTGTATTACCCGATGGTGTAATTGGTAACACATGGGCTTTTGGTGCCCACGTTCCAGGTTCGAGTCCTGGTCGGGTAGCTTTTGGAATTGACTATTTATTATTGACTATTGAATATTAAACAATAGACGACAGGTTTTATTGCTTGTAACGACGAACAAGACCAAAGACGCAAGACACAAGACTAAAGACCAGATTGAAGTCTGGAGTCTTATATAGGTTTTTTTATGGCTGAAAGAGTAGCGATAATTTTAGCGGCAGGTATTAGTACGAGGATGAACACCCGCATAGCAAAGGCGCTGCACGAAGTATGCGGGCGGCCTATGCTGGCATATGTGCTCGATGCCTGCCGTGAAGCCGGGATTTCGAAGATGTATGTCGTTGTCGGCTTCTCATCCGCGCAAGTGAAAGAGCGATTCTCAGATGCCGAGGATGTTGTATGGGTGCAGCAGGACAAACCCTTGGGTACAGCTCATGCGGCCTTGTGCTGCAAGGAACATCTCAAGGATTTTGAGGGTGAGACGCTGATACTTTGCGGCGACGGGCCTTTGATAAGAGCTAAAACATTAAAGAAACTTATTGAAAAGCATGAGTCGGGGCAGTCGGCGGCCACATTGGCAACGGCACTACTGGATAAGCCGAGGGGATATGGGCGAATAATACGTGACAGGTACGGCAATATTCAGGGTATCATCGAAGACAGCGACTGCACAGAAGCACAGTTAGCTATCAAAGAAACAAATCCGAGCAATTATCTGTTCAATAATAAAATCCTTTTCGAAGCCCTGGAGAATGTTAAACCTGACAATGCCAAAAATGAATATTATCTGACCGATGCGGTCTCCGGTATCATTAGAACCGGTCATAAGGTCGAAGCGATTACGGCGGTTTCGCCCGAGGAGGCGGTGGGTATCAACAGCAGAGAACAGCTTAGTGCAGCGAGTAAGATCATGCAGCGTCGGATTCAGCGGGATCTAATGGAAAGCGGCGTAACGATAGTTGATCCTGATAATACGTGGATTGACGCACGAGCGGAAATCGGACAGGACACGGTTATCGAGCCGTTTACGTATATTCACGGCGAAGTCAAAATCGGCAGGGACTGTCGAATCGGACCGTTCGCTTATCTGAGGCACGGAACGGTCTTGAAAAATGATGTTGTATTAGGCGTTTATACGGAAGTTAAAAACTCAACACTGGCTGATGGTGTTAGAGCCCGGCACCTTAGCTTTATCGGTGATGCTACCGTGGGGGAAAAAGTTAATGTTGGAGCAGGTACGATAACGGCCAATTTCGACGGAGAAAAGGTCTGTCATACACATATAGGTGATAACTGCCATATCGGTTCCGGTGCAGTACTGATAGCACCGCTTGAGATAGAAGACGATTCACATATAAATGCGGGATCAGTGGTTTCGCAAGAAAGCATAAACGAATTGGGTGGAAAGGCTTTAAGAAATGTTTCTAAGTGATAACCTGAAGATATTTTCCGGCAGCAGTAACCCGACACTGGCGAGCAACATCTGCAAGTATTTGGGGATTCCGCTTGGCGGCGCACATATAGAAAGGTTTCCGGACGGAGAAAAGGCCATCCGGGTCGAGGACGATGTTCGCGGGAGAGACTGCTTTGTTGTGCAATCAACGTGCAAGCCGGTTGATGAGCATTTAGTGGAGCTTTTAATTTATTTAGATTGTTTGCGAAGAGCCAGCGCCAGCCGTATCACCGTGGTTATTCCATATTTCGGCTATGCCCGACAGGACAGGAAAGACGAAGGGCGTGTACCCATCACAGCGAAATTAGTGGCTAACCTTATAACGACCGCGGGAGCCAACAGAGTATTGGCGATAGACCTTCATGCCAATCAGTTGCAGGGCTTTTTCGATATACCGGTCGATCATCTGACGGGCGAGCTTGTATTGAATAAGTATTTCAGGGACAAGAAGATTAATAACCTGACGGTGGTTTCGCCAGACGTCGGCAATATGAAGATGGCAGCCAGATATGCTTCGAATCTTGGTGGAGAGCTGGCGATTGTTCATAAAAAACGAGTCAGCGGCAGCGAAGTGGAAGCCAGTGAGATTATAGGTGAGGTCGAAGGCAGAAATATCCTGATGTGTGACGATATTATTGCCACAGCAGGGACAATGTGCAGTGCCGCGAGTCTGCTTAAAGAACGGGGAGCTGAAAAAATATATGTCAGTGCCACACACGGTGTTTTTGCGCCGCCGGCATTTGAACGGCTGGAGCAGGCTCCGATTGACGAAGTAGTAGTCACAAATACAATACCGTTAAATGAACGGGCAAAAGAGGTTGAAATTATCAAGGTATTAAGCGTAGCGTCTATGCTCGGTGAGGCGATAAAGAGAATTCACAGGAACGAATCAATAAGTAACTTGTTTAACAATATTTGAACAGGATAAAGGACAAGGTTTCCCATTTTTCGAGAAGCTGCCGTTAATGGGACCTATTTGAGGTAAGAAGATTATGGCAAAAACAACGCTTTTGAAAGCAGAACTTCGAGAACGGACCGGTACAAATGCCGTCCAAAAGGTACGAAAAGAAGGCAGGATACCTGCTATTGTTTACGGGCATAAGCAGACCCCGGTAGCCATTTCGTTAGATGCACATAACTTTGTAGAAGTAGTTCATCACGGACACAGGCTGATAGAGGTGCAAATCGAGAAGAAGAAAGAAAAGATCATTGTCAAAGACCTTCAGTATGATCATTTAAGCAAGAACATCATTCATGCAGACCTGATGCGGGTTGACATTACCGAAGCGATTAAAGTAAACGTTCCAATCGAGCTTAAAGGCGCAAGTGTTGCCAAGGGCACACACGAAGGGGGCATTATCGAAGAACACGCAGACCATCTGGAGATCGAATGCAAGGCAACCGACATTCCGGAGACTATCGTCGTATTGGTTAAAGACGTTGGAGTCGGTGATTCGTTACATGCCAGTGATATAACGCTTCCCGAAGGAGTGAAACTCATCAGCCCGCCGGAGACGCTCCTTGTTACCTGCCATTTAGTTGCCGCCGCCAAGACAACGGAACAGGTTGAAGAGGAAATACCGACTGCACCAGAGGTTATTACCGAGGCCAAGAGACCTGAAGAAGAGGGTAGTAAATCTCCGGAAGACAAAAAATGATAAGGCCATTTGGGCATAATTGAACTATGGGCGATATGAAAATTGTCGTCGGCCTGGGTAACCCGGGCGATGAGTATGTTAATACGCGACATAACATGGGATTTAAGGTAATTGATTCGTTGTCAAAGTCGCTGAATATAGATGTAAAACAGAGAAAGTTCGGCGGGCGTTTCGGTTCGGGCGAATTTTCAGATAACAAGTTAATATTGTTAAAGCCTTGGCAGTTTATGAACCGCAGCGGTCAAGTTGTAGCCACAGCTTCGGGTTTTTACAAGCTTTCCGTTAGAGACCTGCTGGTGATAACTGACGATATGGACCTTGAGCCCGGCCGGATTCGAATCAGGGCTAAAGGGTCTGCCGGAGGGCATAACGGCCTGGCAGATATTATCGAAAAGCTCGGTACAAATGAGTTTGCCCGTTGCCGAATCGGTATTGGCCACAGCAGTGAAGATGATGCTGTGGACCATGTTCTCGATAAGCCTGCAAAAGAAGAAGAACCATTGCTGGCTGAGGCAATAGAGAGGGCGCGAAAAGCAGTATTTTGCTGGATAGAAAACGGCATAGAGAAAACAATGAACGAATTTAACAGGTACGATGATTAATCATCACGACTTGTGTGTATGCAATAAAGTTAAACAGATAATTTGATACAAAATGATAAATGATATCGGGAGGTAATTAGCTTGGAAACCGTAGCGAAGAACAAATTATACGAAGGGATGTTTCTTATCGATTCAGCTCTAACCGGGGCAGACTGGGACGGGATTATCGCGACCATCAGAGCCATACTTGAAAAGGCTGGGGCTGAGATCGTTTCGATAACAAAGTGGGACGACAGGAGACTGGCCTATGATATTAAACGAACAAGCAGAGGTACGTATATCCTTAGCTATTTCAGGGTCGATGGCGGAAAAATACAAGATATCGAAAAATCCGTTCGGCTCTCAGAGAAAATCATGCGTGTCCTGATTCTCAGCGGCGAACAGCTCAGTCAAGAGGATATTGAGAAAGAAACTCCCGCTTCGAAATTGGAAAAAGAAAAACAAGAAAGCCCGGAAGGTGCACATGAAACCCCAGCAGAGCCAGCAAGCCCGCCGGAAGCGGTTAAAGAAACCGAGAAGGCAGAAGAAGCTGAGCAAACAGAAGAAGGCACACATATCCCGGCAGAAACAAGTGAGGATTTGCAGGTGGCGGACGTAAGCCCGTTGGTGGATGTAAGCCCAGTAGCGGAAGATGTAAGCCCGGTGGCGGAAGATGTAATAGAAAAGCAGCCGGAACAAGACGAGATTGAAGGTTCCGAACAAGCTGAAGAAAAAGAACAACTATAGCTTAAAGTTTGCTCTAATGGCAGATGTGCAGCCGGATAAACAAATTTTAAGTTAAAGCAGAAAGAAGAGTGTAAGCATGGCTAATTTTAACAAAATTATGCTGATGGGTAATTTGACCCGTGACCCGCAGTTGTCATATACACCAAACCAGACGCCGGTGGTTGATTTCGGGATGGCGACAAATCGCAAGTGGAAGGGCCAGGACGGCAGTCAACGGGAGGAAACTTGTTTTGTGGATTGTCGGGCTTTCGGTCGGCAGGCAGAGAACATAAACAAGTACCTGAGCAAAGGTAGGCTGGCGTTCGTTGAAGGCAGACTGACATTCGATACATGGGAGGCTCAGGACGGCACGAAGCGCAGCAGGCACAGAGTTACGGTTGAAAACATCCAGTTTATGCCTGGCGGCGGCGGCAGTGCCGGACAGGGAGCCAACAACACAGGAAATCAACCAAGACAGCAGGTCAGCGATGACGATATACCGTTTTAGGGGAGTGTAAAGTGCCTAAAGTATAAAGTGCCTAAAGTTATTTGTTTTTTTTAATTTTAACTCACTTTATTTCATTTTAGCTATAGTCAATTGATAGAGGTAAAAGATGATAGAAAGAAGTAATAGCAGAGGTAATAACAGAAGAAATAATAATAACAACAGAAAAAAGCCGGGCTTCTCAGGAACCCGCGAACAAACACAATGCCGTTTTTGCAGAAGAGGTATAAAGTACGTTGACTACAAAGATATCGGTACCCTGCAAAAGCTTCTGACCAATCGCGGAAAAATATACTCTCGTAAGCGCAGCGGTAACTGCGCCGGCTGTCAGAGAAAGGCGAAAAAAGCAATCAAGCGCGCCCGGTACATGGCATTACTACCGTTTACTGTTTGATTGGCAGTTCATGAATCGATTAAGAATGCACGATTCACCTGATATGAAAAAATAAATATGAAGCCCATTAGATATTTTCAGGACAGGACAGCATTTATATCTAACGGGAAAAATGTTCAAGGGGACAAAAATGTCTAAAAAGCCTAACACGATGAAGATTTTACTTTGTGAAGATATTACGAAACTTGGCTGGCTTGGCGACGTTGTCGAAGTCAATGTCGGATACGCACGAAACTATTTACTGCCTCAGGGTCTGGCAAAGACAGCAACCACAGCCAGTATCAGGGCGATAGCCGAAGAAAAGGCCAAGCGTGCAAAGCAGCGTATACATGACAGCAAACGACTCGAAAATGCGGCTAAAGCTGTAGAAGGCGCCGAAGCCGTTGTGGCTGCCAAAGCCAACGAGCAGGGACATTTATTCGGCTCAGTCACCGAACGTCAGATAGCGGCCAACCTGCGGGCCCAGGGATTCGAGGTCGCCGACGAGATTATCCAACTGCCGGAGCATATAAAAGAAGTCGGCACACACTCAGTAACACTTAAGTTCGCGGATAAGGTGACTGCAACCGTTAACGTTGTAGTGGTTGCCGAGCAACAGGAGAACGCTCCGGAAACAGATGCCGGTTAGAAACTATATCGAATACCTGCATAGATATTAGTATTATTCTGGAGCTGCCCGAAGAAAGTATTCGAGTAATCACCGAAGAATATATTTCCGCCAATCTCCAGGGCCGTGTTGTCGTCGAGCTTGTAATTAATGTTCGGGCGCATATGAACATCCTTGTCGGATGGTGAAAAGTAGGTGAAAAGCGAACACCTCAGATTCTGATTCATTAAAAGCTTTGTAAGTCGCAGTGTTAGCAAATGCCTGTCTTTGTCCCTGGCCGGTCCTGAAACCAAACTTTTTTTGTACTGGCTGAAATCCTGTATCTGTTCAAGATAATATTGAACGCCGGCTGTAAAGTCTTTTGCGATTTCCTGAGTATAACCGGCAAGATACCGCATTTGAGAATTATCAACGAGAGCGTTTTTTCCGCTCATGTCATCGGCTGACTCATAATAACCAACTTCCAGATTACCTATACCCTTGGCGATCGCCCCACGAATACTGGCACCATAGACATTTAAGTCGGGGAAGATTGCCTGGCTCATCGAGGCGTTTTGTCCGCCGGGACTTTTCCAGTAGCCTCGATAAGCATATAGAGCGAATTCGTAATTATTAATGTTCTTATATAGCCTGGCTGCCAATTCGGAATCTCTGAACCATCGATTCGGTTTGTCTGTATGAATTACAGCATCTTCTCCCGCCAGTCGTCCGAGGTTCGAGTTCCAGTATGAAAGTCTCGTACCATCTATATGGCGGTCGTGGTCAAATCGAGGCGTATAGACAATATCAAGATTAGCCCAGTCTCCAAACAGGCCGGCTTTTATGGCATCCGACGGCGCTTTCAAATATTCGTTATCCCGGCCGATGAAGAAAGACTGCCAATCCTTCGGGAACAGGTCGTTGATAAAGATTAAATCCCCGGTCCCCCAGGTCAAAGCCTGCCTTCCGACTTTCAGGTCCAGAAAGTCATTAGGCCTGAGGAATATGTTTGCTTCACGCAGGTCAAATTCAGCCCGCTCAGCGGCCCAGTCTGCGAACGCATCACCCTTGAGTTTCAGATCTCCCCATTCGGGGTATGATGACAAATCGAGCTGGAGCCGATCTTCCAGAATCGAGAGCTCTCTTTCGTACTTATCCTTTCGGAGTCGAGTTCCCGATCTGGCTTCGTAAAAGCCGTGTATCTCTATCGGCAAATCAGAAAAGAATGAGCCGCCGGCATTTTCGTCAGTATCAGCAGCTAATGCCGGCAAAGAAAAACCCGCAAAAATCAAAATCGTGAAAACCTGAGTTATCGAGCAAGGCCGATTCATCTCATTACCTCTCGGGGCGGTCTGCGTAGATACCTTTCCTGAAAGATATCCTCAAGGTCAATATCATACTTTACTTCGGTAAATTCCATTTCTGTTTTGCTTCCGGTCTTAAGGTCAGAAACTACCGACTTGACTACAGTGGGAATTTTCTGAATCACTTCAACTTTTTTCGACTCTATAAGGCGGTAGAGTTTATCGTCCTTATCGTAAAATTCCATCTTCATCGGCACATATGTTTTACGATCTATCGAGACATTGTAATAACTGAACTCTACTGTATCGGGTTTTTTGGGTATATTCTTCACAACAAAAAACTCATCGGTGGTTTTGATAAGCTCGTGGGTGTCCTCTTTAAGGCTTCTGCCCGAGACATCCTCGTATAAAAAATCCGAGCCGACAAAGCTGGTACGTTTATCGCCGGCCGCAATTCTCTTGTCCAAATCAAGAGCCGGCAGATACAGCCACCTGTCGTCATCTTTATCGGGATCGGCGTGCTTGTGAACCATATAGACCATTTTGCGAACATCCGGCGGTTTTAAGAAATAAACAAAATATTTCTGGTCGCCGCCATCTTCGGTGTCCTTTCTTAAGATGTTGAACTCTCGCTGACGTATTTGGTTCTGTTTGTTCGTAATTGTCATTTTGACTTTTGCCTTGCCGTCTTCGCCCTGATAGTAAGCGACGATGTTGGCCTTGCTCACGATAGTTTCTACGTCAGGTACTTCCTTAGAAGCATCATTTTCGCCAGCGGCAAAAAGCGGCAGGGCCAGAGCAAGGATCAAGATTAGTGTTAATACCTGTTTCATTTTATACCTCCGTTTCATTTCTCAAACCTGACTTTTAACGCCAAGCTTTTTTAATATGGTAATCATCGGGCACCAGTTCGTAAAGGCCGACTGCAGCAGATTTAAGCCGACAAATGCAGTAAAAAACAACCAATATTGCGAATGATAATGCGCG
The DNA here is from genome assembly GCA_014384025.1 of Planctomycetota bacterium. GTDB lineage: Bacteria > Planctomycetota > Phycisphaerae > Sedimentisphaerales > Anaerobacaceae > NIOZ-UU13. The sequence goes on from JACNGQ010000204.1 coordinate 14,395, forward strand.
AGTAAAACACTTAACAGCACAAAAAAACCCGCAATCCCCCGTAAACATCTTTCAATCGTCATAATTCACCTCGTGAAAAATTCAGTTCTATTCAATTTCTTTTTCTATCCGGGCAGCGGTTTTACACGCTTGTCTGCGCGACATTATTCCGCAGGAAAGTACCATTATCGGTATAGCGATTAAGCTTAGAACGGCCAGTTTGCCCGGAGACAGCTTCCAATACTGATGCAGATTAATCGCCAGCAGCACAGTTATCGCTATTGAGATAATCAGGCAGAAAGCGCAGTTGCATGTGACGGATTTCGGCTGAGCAATCCCGGCGAACAACACCTTTTCGAGGAGCTTTAAGATAGCAGGTAATGCCAGGAGCGTAACAGCACCGGACAGGGCCATGATCGCACAGAGGAATATTCCGACAGTTTTATAAGGTATCAAAGATGCGGCCAAGAGTGGCAAAAATCCTATTGCAATTACCAGAACGTTTCTGGATATCGCCTTGGCCGGATCGCCGAACATCATACCGACGCTTTTTTGCCATGAGCCTGTTTCGGCAAAACCTGTACGTGCACGTTCAAGGAAATGTATCGCAAAATCGACGGCCATACCGAGTGTCAGTGCGCTGAGCACCGCCACGGGCATATCGTAATCCTTTCCTGCCAGGCCGATTATACCATAGATAACAACTATGGTTATCAAGAGAGGCACCATACATACGATACCCCACAGAGGGGAACGGAACAGTATCGCCATCATAATAAAGACAATAATGAAGCTGCCCATAAACGACTGTAGCATGCCCCAGACCATCTTGTTCTGCCAGACGGTGTTTATATAGGTCAGCCCGGCCCAATCGTGTTTGAGAGGAACGGGCGGCGGATTTTCGCTAAAAAACTCATCAACCGCATTAACGACTTTTTCCATATCCTTATTGTCACCGCTGGGCAACTGCATCCAGATATTGGTGTGCATATAATTAAAGGTCACCATATGCCAGAGGTCATCGGGATTGTGGCTGCTCTGGAACTGGAGCAGACACTGGGCAACGGCATTTGAGGAATCTGGGATTTTATAATTTTCCGGCTTTCCGTCTATCAGCTCCTGGTGGACCTTCTTTACAACATCCGCAACGGAGCTGCTTTTTCCTACGAGGCCGGACTGGGCCAGATGTTCCTGAAGTTTTGAGATATAGCTCAGGACGTTAGGCTGTTTGAAGGGTTTTAGCCGCTCAGCTTCCAGTTCGAAAAAGTCGGTAAGCTCATACCAGAGGTCATAATCTTTGTCCTTGGCCGTATCAAGTTTTTTATTGGTTAACTCGCTTAATTTTCTTAGTAAATCCTCTTTGCTATCGGCGTCTGAGGCGTATTGGGAAATATTCTTTTCCAACTCAGGAGCTATAGCGGGAGCATTTGGTAATTCCTCTTTTAAGACGGACAGCTTTTCCGAAAGGCGCTTTTTAAGGTCGCCTACATATTGTGTCGAGACGGTTTTATCTTCAGCGGGTTCGAGTACCAGATAGGCCATATAGGTCCCGCCAAAATGTTTATTTAATTCAATGTCGGCCAGCCGAATTGGATGGCTTTTGGAAAACCATTTAACAGGGTTGTCATTTATCTGGATTCGTGTAATACCGTACAGGGCCACGGCAGTAATGATCAGTATAATCACGAGAATGTGCTTTGCTTTCGTATAGGTAAAGCCTCCGGTCGCACTTAGCAATTTGCCGAGCCGGCTTTGTTTTTCCTCATGCTTTGTCGCCGAGCCGAAGTTCTCAAGTGAGCTTTCTTTTATCATCATCACATAGGCGGGGACAAAAGTGATAGTGCATACCCATGCAATCATAATGCCGATGGCAACGAAGATGCCGAAGACCTGTACGGGCGGGATCGGGGTAAGAGCCAGCGAGGCAAAGCCGGCGGCCGAAGTTAAAGAAGTGTAAAGCATCGGCATAAACAGATTACTCATAACTTCCAGAATCGTATTTTTTCTGCCCTTTTCTTTTGTGTAAAGGTCGAAGAATTCGGAAAGAATATGAACCGAGTCCACGACAGCTATGGGCATCAGGAAAATCGGTATCATCGAACTCATAATGTGTACGGGATAACCGAGGCCGATGAGAAGCCCCATTGTGGAAATGACCGAAACCATTGCCACAATCATCGGCGAGATAACCAGGACAATTTTGCGGAAGAAAAGCAGCATAAGTAAAAAAATCACCACCATTGCCAGAGGCGCCGAGACAGCCATCTGGATAAACATTTCAACACCAAACGTGTCTTCGGCGACCGGCAGGCCGGTTATGTGATATTCCTCGTCTCCTTCGAATTCGGCGATTTTTTCTTTCAGTTTGCTATAAACCTGATAACTCAAATCCTTGCTCGTTAACGGGAGATATAGGCAGACAGCCTTGCCATCTTCTGAAATAAGTGTTCCTTTAAGCAAAGGATTGGACATGGCTTTATTTCTAATTTGAATCGCCTGGGCATCTGTAGCGGGCGGCTTTTTCATTAACCACTCGAACGTAACCACGCCGGGACCGCCCTGGCCAATATGGTCAACCGTTGAAAGTGCAAGTAAATCAACTTCGATAACTCCGATTTGCTCATTGGGGTCTTCTTCAGACGGCCATCGAAGCGTTTTAGAAAATTCGGTCAGCTCATAAACCTTCGCTAAAGATGAAGTATTAAAAACACCATTGGGGTCTTTATTATTGACGACGCCTACTACAACAATATCACTCAAAGCAAACTGTTTTTTCGTTTGATTGTGAAATATCCGCACAGGCTCATCCGGCGAAAGCATATTCTCCGGGTCGGTGTCGACCTTTATCAAGGGAATAAATGCGCCGAGTACGAGAGTGAACAGCACCATTATTACAGTGATTCGTGTATAGTGCTCTGTTGAGTAATTTGCGATTTTCTGTTTAAAGTCCATTTCTTTGACCTCTATAGCAAATATCAGTAAAGATTAAAATCCATTTACAACAGTTTAGTAGCTTTCGTTGGTCGCGGCACTTTTACCACAAGGACTCGAAACACCTGTTCGCTTTGGTTGTACCAGCAGTGAGGTATCCTCGCAGGGCTGTTTATCAATGTATCAGGCCCAACTTCCTTCTTTTCTTCTCCAATTTCTACTATGCCTGTTCCTTCAAGAACATAAAAAAATACATCAACCGGTGTAATATGCTTTTTAAGTGATTCACCCGGCTCTAACGTGATATGGATAGCCTGGGCATGTTCTGAATCGTATAGTTTGGCCGCTTTCACGTTATGCGGATTCTTGAAAGTTTCTGCACTCCCGGCATTGATAATTTCCATTGATTTATCCTTTCTCTGTTCTAAATGAGACAAAATTCTTCTCTAAGCTGCCGGGCGACTGGTGTATCCAGTTGGTTCTTATTGTCAAGCGAACTGTAAGTAATAAATCCACCGGAAATATTTCTTGCCTCGAAGCCATTCTGCATTAAGATTCTAACTGCAATATAGCTACGGATGCCGACTCCACAATATACATTGATGACTTTATCTTTGGGTAATAATTCCAAACTTTCTCGTAATTCGTCTAACGGAATATTTATCGCTCTGGGAACATTATTTCCATCAAACTCTTTTTTTGTACGAACATCAAGTATAAAATCATCATTATCAAGCTCGTTCCAGTGGACAACTTTAACGGTACCATCAAGGATATTCGAAGCAGCAAAACCCGCCATATTCACGGCATCTTTACCGCTGCCGTATGGCGGTGCATAGGCAAGGTCCAGCTCCTGCAGGTCAAAGACCGTCATACCAGCCCTGATTGCAACAGCGAATATATCAATTCTCCTGTCCACCCCATCAGTGCCAACGATTTGAACACCAAGTATTTTTCCCTGGGGCTTTGAAAAAAGCATTTTGATATGCATCTGTTTTGCACCGGGATAATAACCTACATGGTTAGCAGGATGTATATATAGCTTTTCATAGTCGATATTAGTATTTTTCAAGGCCTTTTCACCGGCTCCGGTGATGGCTACCGTCTGGTCGAACAGCTTCAATATGGAAGTGCCCAAGGTGCCGTTGTATTTGCGATTTTTACCACAGATATTATCGGCTGCCATTCTGCCCTGTTTGTTCGCGGGGCCGGCCAGAGGAACCAGGGTCGAATTGCCAAGAACCAAATCCTTTACTTCAATAGCATCACCAATAGCGTAAATATCAGGGTCACTCGTCTGCAGATACTCGTTGACCTTTATGCCAAGGTGAGACCCGATTTCCATGACTGCCTCTTCGGCCAGCTTTACTTCAGGCTTAACACCTATCGCAAGGACGGCAAAATCACAGCATAATTCCATCCCGGACTTCAATCCAACAAACAAGTGAGAATCCGTCTGCCTGAAATTACTTACCGCGTCACTGAGCCATAAGGCAATACTGTGCTCCTGGAGATATTGATTCAGCAGATTGGCCATTTCCCTGTCCAACACAGGCATAACCTGATCCGTCATCTCAACAATCGCCACGAGCATACCCCGGTCGCGCAGATTCTCCGCCATTTCCAGGCCGATATAACCGGCACCAACTACCACAGCCCGCTTTGGATTTTCTCTTTTGATAAACTCATCTATCCGGTCCATATCCGGCAGGTTTCGCAGAGTAAATATCCTATTAGAGTCAATGCCCTCGATAGGGGGTTTACTTGGCTCGGCGCCGGGAGATAAAATCAATTTGTCGTAATTTTCAAAATAGCTATTCCCGGAGTTTAGGTCTTTTACTTCGAGAAGTTTCCTGTCACGGTCTATTTTAATGACCTCATTGTTTATCCTGACGTCAATGTTAAACCTTTTGTTGAATTGCTCCGGCGTCATCAACAGAAGATTTTCGCGTTTCTTTATTGTCCCGCCGATGTAGTAAGGTAAGCCGCAATTGGCGAAAGAAATGAAAGGGCCTCTCTCGAACATAATTATCTCGGCCTTCTCATCGAGGCGTCTTAACCTTGCCGCGGCGGAAGCACCGCCGGCTACACCACCAACAATCAAAATCTTTTTAGCCATTAAAAATATTCCTTAAAAGTAAATCCATTATTTATCAAATTTTTCCTTAGGAGGTTTTTCGCGTTTTCCATACTCAAAAGATATTGCATCTGCGGGACAAGTTTCTATACAGGTTCCGCAGGAAAAGCAATCCGGTATAATCCTGTCTTGTTTGAGAATCGCGTCCATCACGGTTGAAGGACATGCCTGAGAACAGGCTTCGCAGGCAATACACTTATCATAATCTACTTTAACTTTAAAGATGCTAATCTTTTCTGCCAGCCAGCCTACCAAACCAAACGGGCAGAAGAAATGACACCAGGGCCTGTACACAAAAAGACTCGTTACGAGAACTAAACTGATAAACAGCCCGCCGGCTATACCTATAGCATGCGGCTTAAAAATCTTAAATGGGTCAATCACTTCGACGATGTCCGCAGCCCAGATAATTGCCACAAGTATCAAAAACAAAAAGAACAATATACGAATTGAGTTCGATATTATAAAAGGAATTTTAATCTGGCCAAATAATCCATTTCTGTCTTTTGAGTTTCTGTTAAGTCTGAAAATTAAATCCTGGAGCGTCCCAATCTGGCAACCCCATGAGCAGATGAATTTGTTGGCTAAAACCACCATCAAAAGAAATATTCCTAAAGCGATAAGCCGGGGCGGAAAAATTACTCCTTTGGACCCTAAAAGAACAATAGCATCTTTAACTGTTCCCATCGGGCTTGGATCACTGCCCAAGATTATTCCAAATACACACACCGCGGCCATATATATCCATTTTCGATTTCGTGCGGTAATTTTGCCTTTTCTCAACAAGTTAAACACAGCAAGGAGAAAAATAATCCATAAGGCTCCTTTTATAAGAATTTTAATCCAGTTTTTTGAGCCATGCTCAGCCTGAATAGCCAGGGCTTTATTAATCTTTTTGCTAAGCAACTCTTCACTCATCCCGAAATCGGCAACCTGCTTTTTTAGGTCATCTTGAGATTTTAGATTGAAAACATTCTTCAGCACTTTGCGGTCAAGGTCGTATTTTTTGCCAAACTCGGCAACTGTTATACCTTCGCTAACAGTTATTTCTATACTATCCAACTGCTGCTCCGGCCTGCCAGCCCACAAACAGCTTGAAACATAAGAGGTGAAAATAACTATGAACAAAATAAATATTAAAGAAATTGTTGTACGCCACATGATATAATTTTCTTTTTAACCTTTCTTTTGTTCGCAATGGTCATGGACGCAATGCAAAAGCTTGATTACATTCTTGTTTTCTATACGGTAATAGACTCTTGCACCATCGCGTCTGCGGCTTAAAACACCTTTGTCTTTCATCATATTAAGCTGCTGACTGGTAATGGCCTGTTTTCCACCCAGAGCCTCGACAATGTCACCGACACACATTTCTCCGGTCTGTAGAAGCTCTACTATCTGAAGTCTAACCGGGTGTGCTACAGCCTTTAATACTTCTGCAACGTGTTCCGCCGTATTCTCATTCATTTGTAATCCCACAATAAAATTTAATAGTATTATTACTATATAGTAATATATCGTTATATTTATCTAAAGGTTCGGAATAAAAAAATATTTTTTCAAACAACACCACTTCCTCATGGTCAACATTACCTAAAGTTTTTTTATAAAGCGACTTACCGACATATGTATTACTATTTCAAATCCATACCGCCGATAATATCGAGCTTATCCTGTAAAAAAGTTTTATCCCAAATCTGAGGAAGTCGCGGGCTGTCCGAAACTTCATCCCTTCAACGGCAATTCTTCTGTATTAATTCTTAAGATTATTTACAGAAAGCAGTTATAGTTTTGAAGTTTCCACGTTATTGCCTATGAGAAGTTACTGGCAAATCCTCGAATGTCTCTAAGGACTGATAATATCGAAGCTCTCGTAAATAAAATTGGGTATGTCAAAATTTTTTGTACTTGACAACACCAAAAGCCAAGGTTAAATTAGGCCAAAAAGGTAATTGAGGGGGCTTAGATCAAATGGATTTGGTTAAAGAAGAGGAATGGATAAAATGAAGGATTTGTTTACCACCGGCGAAGCCGCGGAAATTTGCAAAGTAAGTCAACAAACAATCATTCGCTGCTTCGATGCCGGTCGATTGGAAGGATTCCGCGTTCCGGGCTCAAGATTCCGGAGAATTCCACGCAAGAACCTTGTCAGATTCATGCAGGACAACAACATCCCCCTCGATACGTTTGAGTCCGGCAAAAGAAAAATTCTCATCGTGGATGATGACTCCGAAATCGTAGAGCTTTTAGAGGACGTCCTTGAGCGTGACGGCAGATTCGAGGTGAAGACGGCGTCAAGCGGCTATGAAGCGGGAATGACGACCGAGAAGTTTCGGCCTGAATTGATACTGCTCGATTATATGCTGCCCGACGTCAATGGGAACGTGGTCTGCCAGACGATAAGAAGGAACCCCGAATTCGAGAACATTAAAATCATTATTATAAGCGGTGTTGTCAAACAGGATGAAATCGCCCAGCTCCTAAAATCCGGCGCCGAAGATTTCATAAGAAAGCCGTTTAATATCACGGAGCTTACCGACAAAATCAATGTTGTTCTCCAGATGAAATAACAATAGGGTACAACTGATGGGGCTGTGTAAAACCTCGGCTGTGAACAACAATCAGGGCGTGTGTCAGCTCGTTGTGAGTATCTGATGAGTAAAGTTAAAACTAACAAACAAGGACGACTATATGCCGGACGAATCTATTAACACAAGAGTCGCCCTTGAGACAGAGCTTACCGTCAGCAGGCTTGATTCTCTATCAACCCTGCCATGCATTGCGGCGAAATTTTTCCCCAGGCTCCTTCAAGGTCGTTTTACTCCATCGGCATTAGCTGATATTATCGAATCAGACCCGGCACTGGCCGGTCGTATCCTTTCTCTGATTGAGCAGCGAGGGGCAGGCCTGCCCGATGGTAGGTTTTCTCTTCGCCAGGGGCTTGACAAACTTCCGGCAAACGATGTTCGCGACGCCGTTTTATCGATTAAGGTTTCACAGGCCTTTGACCTTGACGACGGAATTGACAAGGAAAGGGCCGCAACTAAAAAAAACCTTTTACTACACAGTCTTGCGGTAGCATGCTGTGCTAAAGATATCGCCAAGGCGGCATCACCTCAAATGGACTCTGAGCTGGCATATTTCGCCGGACTTCTTCATGATATCGGGAAACTCGCGCTAGAAGAAACGATGCCGAAAAGTTTTGCCGGCATGATTGAGGAAGCGAAATCAACAAAGAAATGTCTGCGCGTCATCGAGCAAAAGCACCTCGGCACCGACCATACAATCATAGGCAAACGTCTGGGGCAGCAATGGCGTCTGCCGCACCTGATTGTTCTTGCCATCTGGCTGCACCACAGCCAGACCGTAACAATCGCCGAAGACATGCCTGAGGCAAGGATAGCAGCGGTCGTACAGCTGGCAGATTCTATTGCGCACCGGTCCGGTATCGGCTGGGCCGGCAGTTTCGATTCACCCGAACCGATAGAGACCATATCGCAGTGGCTTGCAATCAGTCCTGAGCAAAAACAGCAAATCAGCAGTAAACTTCCTGAAACTATCAGACAAAAGAGCAACATTTTAGGCCTGTATCTACCGAAGGCCGGTGCTAATTATTGCAAGATTGTTCACGGCGGGGCCGCTCAATTAGCCCGACAACATACAGAACTGTCCAACCAAAATCAACGGCTGCAAAGCGATTCGATCCATCTGGATTTTATAACAGATTTCCTTTCCGGCATTAATTCGATGAGCACAGCGATCGACATAGCAGAAAACTTTGCAACCCGCTGGCAGCAGTTTTATCAAACAGGTATGGTTTGTCTTTATTTAGCGCCTCCGGGCGGCTCGCAAACACTCGAAGCTGTCGTCGTAGAAGAACTTTCGCACAGCAGGATGGTGTGCTTAAATGCTTCTGTCGAAACATCTGTCATACCAAAAACAATCGCAAACAACTTCGCGATTCTGGATGCTTATGATTATATCGACTGGCTGTTCGAGCAATTAGACGTTGAATTCGATGCGAATCGAACAAAAATGATGCCGTTACTTTCTGGCGGCAAAGCAATAGGAGTAATCGCTTTCGAGCTTAATTATCCGGGTGATGCGGAGCTGTTCGAGGAAAAGTTCCGGACTTCCGCCTCGATTGGAGGCAGTGCTTTAGGTATGGCCCTGGCGCAACAGAAACAGCAGCGTTTTGCCGAGCGATTTGCCCAGCTTATTTCAAAACCTATGGACATCCAAGCTCAGACTGCTCCTGCAGACAATTCCCTGAACGCTTTAGCGGAGATGGCAGCGGGCGCGGCGCACGAATTAAATAATCCATTAGCGGTGATATCAGGCAGAGCGCAGCTGCTCGCTGAAGCCGAGAGCGACCAGGAAAAGAAAAGGATGCTGGAACAGATTTATGAAAACTCCAGAGAGGCTTCGGCTATTATCGAGAACCTGATGGGATTTGCTGAGCCGCCGAAGCCAAGAGCAGCCCGGACAGACGTTAAACAGATGCTCGATGAAGCTATAGAGCTGGCAAAGCAAAAAATAAATGCCGCGAACATCGATGTTCAGATTGCAATTGCCGAGGATATCGAAAGTATCTTTTTGGATTCGGCACAGGCTGTATCAGCAATTGCAAACGTTATTTCCAATGCCGCTGAATCCTACGGTGAAAAAGCCGGGCCAATAACAATCGCTGCTGAAGCCGCAGAGTCCGGCGATTCGATCAAATTGCAAATAAGCGATAATGGTTGCGGAATGGATGCAGAAACCGTTCAGAAAGCAGCTCAGCCGTTTTTCTCAGTAAAAGCGGCAGGTCGAAAACGCGGAATGGGGCTCGCCTACGCCGTCCGCTTTATACAACTAAACAAAGGCTCGCTGAGCATTACAAGCAAGCCCGGCAGCGGAACAACAGTAACAATTTGCCTTCCGTGCAAATAAATCGCATATTTTTTGAAAAGAAATCTATCTGAGCGATATCTACTGTCTAACTAAAAGATTCTGAGGTAAAATAAAGGAGGGCGTTTGTGGGCGACCCCCCTTTATTTTTGAAGGAGGAGAGTAATCTACTGAATATTACGCCCTGTTACAAGATTTGTTCGCATTCTGAAGAGACATGCCTCATAAGCACTATTAGGCCTCATTTTCACTTGATTTTCCATCTCTATGTGTGTATTATTGTATCTTGTTGTGCAGTTTTATTTACCGGAAAGGCGGTTGCTTTATTATGGGTGAGAAAAGAACATTTACATGTATGTTACGTCGGATTATCTGCTTAATTTTGTTAGTACTATTGGGCTCTTGGGCCGCCGAGCCTGTTAGGTCGGCATCGATTCACATAGAGAACGCTTCGTTCGAGGACCCGGTGGTGGACCCCAACGGCTTTCCGGCATTACCATTTGTGGACCAGTGGACGGAAATCGATCTGGATAGCCTGTCCAGCAGCAATACCGGTGTATTCGGAAATACGCCGGCGGGTAATCCGGATCACATAGTCAATGCCGACGGAAATCAACTGGCCTTCTTAGGCTCTGAGTCGGGTAATGCCCTTGAGCAGGATTTGGCCGATACATATAAATCAGGCCGTGATTATCGCCTAACAGTTGCAGTGGGTATTTCCAGTCTATTCCCTCCATCAAGCATAGAGCCGGTCGATTCCCTCGAGCTTGCGCTTTTCTATCGCGATGGGAACGATGTTGTGGACATAGTGAGTAAAACTGTAGAAGCAACGGGTTTGTCATCAACTCAGTTAACGGATTTCTCACTGCACCTTCCAAAGGTAAAGTCCGGCGATGCCTGGGCGGACAAGGCCATAGGTATAGCTCTGCGCTCAGCCGGTATGCCGGGAGGGTTTTGGGATCTGGACAACGTGAGACTTAATGAGTCGCTGCCTGTGTCGATTCCCATAGAGAATGCTTCGTTCGAAGCTCCATTCGTTGACCCCAACGCTTTTCCGGCCTTACCATTTGTTGAAGCGTGGATAGAGACAGACAATGATACGCTGGGCAGTACTAATACCGGCGTATTCGCCAATACTCCCGGCGGCAAAACGGATCATATAGTCAATCCCGACGGAAACCAATTAGTCTTCCTTGGTTCTGAGTTGGGTAACGGTCTGGAACAAGACCTTAATGCCAATTACATAGCAGGCTGCGACTACCGTCTGACTGTAGCGGTGGGTATATCCAGCCGATTCCCACCATCGACCGCAGAGCTGATGGATACCCTTGAGCTGGTGCTCTTCTATCGTGACGGGAACGATGTTTTGGTGGACATCGCACGCCAGACGGTGGATGCTGTTGGCCTGTATCCACAGCAGTTGGTGGATTTCTCGCTGCACCTGCCGACGGTACAATCCAGCGATTCATGGGCGGGAAAGGCCATAGGCGTAGCTCTGCGTGCGGCCGGTATGCCGGGAGGATTCTGGGATCTGGATAACGTGCGGCTCATTGAGTCGTTACCTGTATCTATTCCTATAGAGAATGCTTCGTTCGAGGCCCCTTTTGTTGATCCGAACGCTTTTCCGGCATTACCATTTGTTGAGGCGTGGACAGAGACAGACAATGATACACAGGGCAGTACTAATACAGGAGTATTCGCCAATACTCCCGGCGGCAAAACGGATCATATAGTCAATCCCGACGGCAGGCAATTAGTCTTCCTTGGTTCTGAGCTGGGCAACGGTATAGAGCAAGACGTTCGCGCCAATTACATAGCAGGCTGCGACTACCGTCTGACTGTAGCGGTGGGTATATCCAGCCGATTCCCACCATCGACCGTAGAGCCGGTGGATACCGTTGAGCTGGTGCTCTTCTATCGTGATGAGAGCAATGTCATGGTGGACATCGTACACCAGACGGTGGATGCTGTTGGCCTGTATCCACAGCAGTTGGTGGATTTCTCGCTACACCTTCCGACTGTACAATCCAGCGATGCATGGGCGGGAAAGGCCATAGGAGTGGCCCTGCGAGCTGTGGGTATGCCGGGGGGATTCTGGGATCTGGACCAGGTTCGTCTGGCGGAATCGCTGCCAGAACCGATTTCAGATTCAGCGGAATAAAAGATTTTTGTGAACATAATCGGACAAAGTGGATTACAATCCCTGTGTTCGAGAAATAAAATGCACAAGATACACTATCCATCGAATGTAAACAGGGACCTGAGCGGCGGCTTCACTCTTATTGAGCTGTTGGTGGTGATAGGTATCCTGAGTCTGTTGATTGCGATACTATTACCGGCGCTGACCCAAGCCAAACATCACGCGCGGCGGATGGCCTGCGCTGGAAATCTTCGCCAGGTGGGAGTGGCAATTCATCTCTATGCTGATGACTTCGATGACACAATCCCCTTCGGGCCTGCCGGCAGGCCGGTTACAGGCTCAAATTTCTACACGGTGACCGGTGACGTGACCAGCCTGTTGTCCCTCGAAGACGGCGCTCCTGTTGGACTGGGGCTGCTGCTGAAAGATTATCTCGCACATCAACCCACGGTCATGTTCTGCCCGGGAGCAGACCAGCCGTCGGAAGCCAAGGAGCAGCTTGCCAAAGTCGGGCAGGCACAGGCTCAGAGTGACTTCTACTATCGCCACGGGTCCGTAGCCCTGCTCACCGGCAAGCCAAAGACGTTTAACATCAGACTAAGCGACCTTGGCAAAAACAGCAAGGGACAGCCAATAGCCGCCCTGGCAACTGATGTGCAGTTCCTGGCTCATGCATCGCTGGCATCGTTTCAGGTCAAAACCAGAACGAACCATCAACGGACAGCCAGCAATATCCTGTTCGCTGCGGGAAACGTAATTTTTGTTTCCAACAGGGACGACAAGTTAACGGTGGATATCGGCACGTCCCCATATGATGCGCTCGAGCGAATCCTCGAGATGTTCGAGCTGGCCGATGACTACCGCTGAAAGATATCGAACGCATTGGATTAATTTTAGAAAAACACGGCAAGAACTTTTTACAGAGATTAGCCTGATGGCGAAAATAGCGGTTGACGTTGTACTGTTAGCAACTGAAGAGATGGCGGATAAGGTTATCGCTGCGAACAAAGAACTTCTGAAACAATACGCCGACAAAATTGTGCTGGATAAAGAGAACTGCCTGCCGCACATTTCATTGGCTATGGGTTGTATTGATGAAAGTAACATAGACGAGATCGATAAAATTCTGAAGACAGCCGCGAAAGAAAACTCATTAGGGCCGCTAAGTGCCGTCTGTATTCATACAGAATCAAATCGAGCAGGTGAAGGCGTATCGGTCATTGAGATAGAAAAGACAGAAGCACTTCAATCACTTCATGAAGAAGTGATGAAGAGACTGTCGCCATATTTCAGCTATGACGTAATGGCTGACATGGTACTTTCATCGGAGACAGGCGAATCAACTCTGGACTGGATTAAGAATTATCCAGAAAATTCGAGCTTCGAGAAATTTTCCCCGCATATAACAATCGGATACGGTGAAATAAATAATTTCTCATTTCCAATCAAATTCTCCGTCTCAAAACTTGTATTATGCCATCTGGGGAATCACTGCACATGCAGGAAAATTCTCGCATCAACGAACCTAAAAATAAGCTGAGCGTATTACCTTGAATTGGGTATAGACAAAAATCCTCTTGAGTTATCGAGCGGATTCAGATATTTTTAAATTTAGCAGCCTGGTTTCGGTTATCCGGGCTGATTACGAAATAAGACAACAATCAGAGGGTACACAGATATTTAAGGAGTAAAAACGATGGAAATGAAACGTCGAGAATTTTTAGCCAGGTCAATCGCGGGAGTGGGCGGTGTTTTGTTAGGGTCGGGGACCCTGGAGGCCGCAAGGCAAAAAACAACAAAACATGATCCATACGAACTTGTCACGCTGGGAAAAACTAAAATAAAGGTTTCCCGTGTGGGCCTTGGCACCGGAATGAGCGGCGGCAATCGTCAATCGAATCATTCGCGTATGGGCACAGAGAAGTTTAATGCTCTTGCAATGGGGTGTTATGAACGTGGTGTCAGGCTGTTTGACGTAGCGGACCTGTATGGGACTCATCCGTTTTTAGCCGGGGCATTAAAAAATATGCGCCGCGAAGATTATGTGATAGCAAGCAAGATATGGTTTCGCAGCGGCGGGATACCGGAACCTGAACGCCCCAACCCGGACGTTGTCGTAGAACGCTTTTTAAAGGAGCTGAAAACCGATTATATCGACCTGATTTTGTTCCATTGTACTACCTCCGAGAAATGGCCGGAAGATTTGGGCGACCAAATGGACATTCTGGCAAAGCTCAAGAAGAAAGGCCTTGTCCGGGCGCATGGTGTTTCATGTCATTCATTAGCGGCCCTGGAGAGGTGTATTAATGAGCCATGGGTTGATTCGGTTCATGCCCGTATTAATCCGTATGCTATGCATATGGACGTTAAGACTGTCGAAGAGGTACCTAAAGTAGCAAAAGTCCTTAAAGCGATACGCAGACAGGGCAAGGCCGTGATAGGGATGAAAATAATAGGTCAGGGAGACTTCGGCAAAAGTGCTGAGAAACGCGACGAATCCATTAAATATGCCCTTGAGTCGGGCTGTTTGAACGCAATGGTCGTAGGCTTCGAGAAAATCGAAGAGGTTGAGGACTTCACCATGCGAGCCCGCAAGGTATCCGTCGGCCAGGGCGTGGGCCGGCTAATTGCCCACAGGCCTGTACGGGTAGCTTAGGCCCGATAACACAGCCAAACCAATCGCAATAAATTAAGTAGCGACTTGGTAAGATAAAATTTTACACCTTGCTCAATATCTGCAAAACTGATAACCGATTGTTTATAGGGCTACTTCACCGTGGCCCTTTTATATTTGTTTATTCTTAAAGCCCGTCTTTTGTTAATCCGAATCTAACCTATAACACCACTGCATTTGAAGCAAAACGGCGGAGGTAAGTTTCGGAGAACTATCAAAATAAACGGGTAATCGTGGAAAATAAACAACGACATAGAAGATTGCGTCTGCTTATCAAGAAGCTGAACAAACAACGCAAGAAGCAGGCGAAACAAATAGATCTACTCTGCAACGACTTTGTTGGAGCCCAGAGAGATTTTATCAAAAGTCTTAAGACGATAAGCTTTATAGCGAATTTCTACGAGTCAATCATCGGCATAACAAACCTGAACAGCCTTTTATACTCCGTAGTCCAACTTATCAAAGAGGAAAACACAGAGGCAAATGTTACATTCTTTTTGCGTCAATCGGACAATTTTGAGCTGTTTATGTTCGAAAGTGAGGAGCCGATCACTCTCGAAAAGCAGCAACTTGAAAATTCTTTCACCCCGGAACTGATGGACAATATCTGCAAATCCAACAAAGTATGCACACTCGATGATATGTTTGCAATGGGCCTTCAGGGTAATCTGATTGGATTAAATAAAATCTCAGGTGTGACAATCCCGCTGGGCCAGCCCGGTTCATCATTCGGCTTTGTACTGATTTATCGTTCGTCCGAAAATAAACTGACTACCGATGAAATAAACAATATTTCCGCTGTAACCTGCGGACTTTCCCGCGCGATACAATCCTGTCAGGCAACGCTGCACTCTGCCGACTAATAATCCTGCTGAAGCACGACATTATCGGCCCTAAATATACCCTAAAGTGGATAGGCCTTCAGACAGACGGCTTATAACCTGTGGGATAAAATCAAAATATGAGCATATTCGTGCTGTATGAAAAAAATAAAAAAATAAAAAAATAAAAAATAAGTTAAACACCTCATTTAGTGAGTCGATAAGCGTTCATGCCGCTTCAGATGCCCAGAGGCAGTATTTTGAAAAAAGAAAAAATAAAAGGAAATAAGGAAACAAATATTTAATTAGGAGAAATTGAAAATGGTAAAAACATCAACTAAAAGAAAATCTGGAACCAAGGCCAAGGCGACCAAAAAAAGACCTGCCTCTAAGGCCAAGGCTACCAAAAAGAGCGCAAGCTCAAAACGCTCTACGGCTAAGAAGCGAGTAAGCTCGAAGCCCAAAGCGACAAAGAAAAAAACCGCTTCGAAGCCCAAAGCGACAAAGAAAAGAACCACTTCGAAGCCCAAGGCAACAAAGAAAAGAACCACTTCGAAGCCCAAGGCAACAAAGAAAAGAACCACTTCGAAGCCCAAGGCAACAAAGAAAAGAACCACTTCGAAGCCCAAGGCAACAAAGAAAAGAACCACTTCGAAGCCCAAAGCAACGAAGAAAAGAACCACTTCGAAGCCCAAAGCAACAAAGAAGAGAACCACTTCAAGACCCAAAGCAACGAAGAAGAGGACAACTTCACGACCCAAGGCAACAAAGAAGAGAACCACTTCGAAGCCCAAGGCAACAAAGAAGAGAACCACTTCAAGACCCAAAGCAACGAAGAAGAGGACAACTTCACGACCCAAGGCAACAAAGAAGAGAACCACTTCGAAGCCCAAGGCAACAAAGAAGAGAACCACTTCAAGACCCAAAGCAACGAAGAAGAGGACAACTTCAAGACCCAAGGCAACAAAGAAGAGAACCACTTCGAAGCCCAAGGCAACAAAAAAGAGGACAACTTCAAGACCCAAGGCAACAAAGAAGAGAACAACTTCAAGACCCAAGGCAACAAAGAAGAGAACCACTTCAAGACCCAAGGCAACAAAGAAGAGAACCACTTCAAGACCCAAAGCAACAAAGAAGAGAACCACTTCAAGACCCAAGGCAACAAAGAAGAGAACAACTTCAAGACCCAAGGCAACAA
>JACNGQ010000348.1 GCA_014384025.1 Planctomycetota bacterium
AATATGGTATAATACCCACAGTTGGCTGGAAAGCCAACGGAGGGTAGTTTACCCTCGATAGTAGCTCACCTGCTTCCCTGTCGGGGGCATATATTAGCCAGCAGGCTAACGGAAATCGCTAGAAAGCGAAGTAACGCGCCAGCAGGCGAAGTAACCGGCCAGAAAGCCAAGCCTTGTCCCGTTAGAGTGCCGTTTACTTTAATGGGATCAAAATTGTCCCCGAATGTCGTAATCGGGGATTAGCAAACCATCGATCGTAAATAGTCAATAGTAAATAATAAATCATAAGTCCTGCACACCCGTCTAATTATAGAGGCAGGCTTTTTTCCCCTGCCCCCACGTTTAGAATACCGCCTGCCCCCTTGTTTAGAGTGCTTTGCACTCTAAGAGGGGTATTCTGTGGGGGGCCTCGAATTAGGAGTTTTGAATTTGAGTCATTTGGATTTAGAGTTTATGAGCATCAATTATCCAACTACAGCTCACTTTAGGCACTTTAGGCACTCTTTCAATTATAACATATTTCCAGATACACAAATTATGCAAAACAAACCCAATTTAAGAAATGACAAAATGAGCGCAAACTTATTTACCATAAAGGATTATGAAAATTTTGACGATTCTGGCCATGAAAAAACAAAGCCAATTCAAAGCCAATTCAAACCCAATCAAAGCCAATTCAAAGCCAATTTAACCCAAAACAAAGCCAATTCAAACCCAATTTGACGAAAGAGCTAAAATGATGCAAAATGTGTATGTACAAGGAATTATGAAAAAAAATGCGGATATGGGCTATGAAAAACAAAGCCAAACAAAGCCAATTTCTGTACCATTGGCAGCGCTTATTGATTATAATTGCCGCTAAGTAATGAGAAATTAATAAGGAATTTTGTATATGGGTATGACTGAAATCGCTTTTCAGAAATGTATTAATCTCGATTGCGGGGCAGAATTCGACTGTGGCCAGGCGATGTTTAAGTGCCCGCAGTGCGGAGAACTGCTGGATATTCGTTATAATTGGGACAAAATCAAGGTCCCCGGCAAATTAAGCGAATTTGCAAAACGCTGGGCCGGCAGGGACAATCGGCTGGATTTGTCCGGCGTTTGGCGGTTCCGTGAGCTGATAAGCTTTTGTGAAGATAAATATAAAGTGAGCATCGGCGAAGGCCAGACAATCCTGCAGCAAAATGACGCCGTGGCAGAATATGTCGATATGCAGCCCGGGTCTCTGCACCTGCAATATGAAGGGCTCAATCCCTCAGGTTCGTTCAAAGATAACGGGATGACGGCGGCCTTTAGTCATGCCAAAATGGTCGGAGCAACTTCGAGCGCATGCGCTTCGACGGGCAATACCTCTGCTTCGGTGGCTTTGTATGCACATAGTTGCGGCGTGAAATGTACGGTGTTTATCGGCTCGGGCCGAATCGCTTTCGGTAAACTGAGCCAGGCGATGGATTACGGCGCGCAAACGATTCAAATACTCGGCGATTTCGATGACTGCATGCGTCAGGTTCAGGATGTCTGCACAAAGCTTGGTCTGTACCTGCTCAATTCACTCAACCCGTTCCGGCTCGAAGGACAAAAGACCATAATGTATCGCATCATCGAAGGCCTGGGCTGGGATGTGCCGGACTGGATTATAGTGCCCGGCGGAAATCTCGGTAATTCCAGCGCTTTCGGTAAGGCATTTTCGGAATTGAAGCAGCTCGGTTTGATTAAGCGGATACCGCGAATGGCGATTATCAACGCGACCGGCGCCGATACGCTGACCGATCTGGTAAATAATAAAAAACTTCTCTGGAACGACGGCAAGATTGACCAGAAAATTATCGATGATTATTACGCCGACCTGACGGCCCGCAACTTTTCACCGCATACCTGTGCTTCGGCGATAGAGATATCCCGGCCGGTCAATTTGAAAAAATGTCTTCGGGCAATCGATATTTGTAACGGTATCGTGCGAGCCGTGCCGGATGAAGAAATTGTCGATGCGAAAGCGATTATAGGTAAACATGGCTTAGGTTGTGAGCCTGCATCGGCCGCGACGATAGCCGGCCTGAAACAGCTCAGGGCTGAGAATATAATCGGCGCTGATGAGCGGGTTGCGTGCGTATTGACCGGCCATCCGTTAAAAGACCCTAACGTAACAGTCAACTACCACAAGGAAAAACAGGGCCGGTTCAGTAATATGCCTATAGAGGCGCCGAACGACCTTGATGCGATTATTAAGCTGATAAAAAGTTAGCGGACACAAAGGCGAGACACTTATATCAAGCCGGTAATAATAAAGCCGATAGTAAGAGCCAAAGAGCCGGCTGTGTGCAGAATAACAGTTAATTGGTTGGCGCGAAACAGGCCCGGCGTGACAAGGTCTTTTTTATTGGCGGCTTTTACAGCCAGCACGGCAACCGGCAGTGTCAAAAGATACAATAAGCCCGCAAAAAACATCGAGCGGTAAATCAACATGGCCGCTGCGAAAATAAAACCTGATATCAGTACGATTCTGTAAATCCAAACCGACGCCGGCACACCGAAACGAACGATTAGTGTTTTTTTGTTTACAGAGGCGTCGGCGGCGAGATCTGGAAATTCATTAATAAAAATTATCAAAAAAATCAGTACCGCGACAATGGAAGCAGGTAAAAGCGGGACAATGTCAATTTTACCCGTTTGTAAATAGTATGAGCCGAATACCGGAAGCAAACCAAACAATAGGGCTATTACGATTTCACCAACGCAGCGATATCCGAGCTTGATTGGCGGGGCGGTATAAAAAAAGCCGCCGAGTAAACCGATAACGCCGAGTATTAAAATAAAGAGGCTTTTTGTCAGCAGGACAATTATCAGGCCGATTACCGAACCTGCGGCCAAAGCAACCAGGGCGGCGAGCAATTCTGTTCCGGGCGAAACGATGCCGTCCTGGATGGAGCGGCTGCCGCCTGAAAATGGAGTTACATTATTATTTGCCCAGTCGTTTCCGGAGAGGTGGTCAAAATAATCGTTGGCCATATTGGCCCCTGCGTGCAGCAGCATTATAGCCAGTACCGCCAGGATGAATAATCCGAAGTTAAAAGAGCCGGTGATTGCGTAGGCCAGAGTAGAACCAACCAGAACGGGGGCTACGCTTGCGGCGAGAAAATTCGGCCTGGAGACTTGAAAAAGAGATTTCAATTTTGAGTTTTTAGAACTATTTTCCACTGTTTTTACTTTCTGATAATTATTTTTAATAAGGTTCAGGGATTCGCAGATTATAACTTTGATAGACGAAAAGTCAATGTTTGAAATAGAATACAGAATACAGGATACTGAAGACAGATTGGCTTTGAATTGGCACCCTTAAGGGTGGTTAATTCCGCGTGTAAATCACAATATATCATCATAAGGCTCCTTATCCGCGCAAAAGCCCCCGACCCCCGGCAGAAAAACAGGTAAGCACACCCGAGGGTAAACTCCAAAGCAAGTGAGCTAACATCGAGGGTAAACTCCAGCAATTTTGCCCTTTCGACAAATTGGCTTTGTTTTTGGCTTTATTGGCTTTAATTGGGTTTGAATTGGGTTTGTTTTTGGCTTTATTGGCTTTGAATTGGGTTTGTTTTGTCTGAATAACCAATTGTCCATTTTTGCATATCTCATTGTTACAAAAGTGTTTATGTTGATTTTGGCGTACTTGACTTTGGCTTTGTTTTGCATAAAAAGGGCTGATTTGTAGAGAGTTCTCTACAGTTGTAGAGGGAAAGTTAGTTAAGAGTGAGCTAAAGTGACTAAAGTGAACTAAAGTTGGATAATTAATGCTCATAATTTGTACTTACTGGTAATTCTGGATCCCCGATTACGACATTCGAGGACAAGCTCTGGGAGGGGAAAAAAGCCTCCCTCTATAATTAGACGGGTGTGCAGGACTTATGATTTATTATTTACTATTGACTATTTACGATCGATGGTTTGCTAATCCCCGATTACGACATTCGGGGACAATTTTGACTTGGCTTTCTGGCCGGTTACTTCGCCTGCTGGCGCGTTACTTCGCTTTCTAGCGATTTCCGTTAGCCTGCTGGCTAATATATGCCCCCGACAGGGAAGCAGGTGAGCTACTATCGAGGGTAAACTACCCTCCGTTGGCTTTCCAGCCAACTGTGGGTATTATACCATATTTTTAGCGAAAAATCAACGGAAAACGAAAAAAAACTCCATGACTTGCCACTGTGTTCCTTATGCTCGTAAATCGTTATTTAGAAGGGAGATAAAAAATTTTGAAATTTTGATTTTTGTTTTTAACAGTGCGCATTTTTGACTGAAAAATTGCGAGTTTTTCGAGGTGTGGATGAGTAAATGGGTTGATGAGTGGTCACGGATAGTCAAATGATTATGGGCTTTGGGAGAATTAGATCTATGGAAAAATCTTTGGCACATCCGGGAGTTTGAAATTGCAATCATTACACAGCGATTATATGAGCCATCAGAACGACAACTAAGGGGCCTGAGTTCGTCGGCATAGTCCAATCAACCACTTCTGCTGCTCAATAGTCAGGTAAGGACGCAGCACCAAAACGTGCTCGGCTATTCTCCTTTCTATCGAACTGTATGTTGATATGAAGTTTTCTATCTGCTGCAACAATTCATCATCACTGCTATCGGGGTTTTCGAATATGGATACAAGCTTTTCCCTTTCGGTCATTAGGGCAAAGCGCAAATTCATAGAATTGGCTTCGAAATCCGGGTCCTTTTCCTGTAATAGTTTGGCTTGCTCCTGGTTAAGTCCCAGTCTTTGTGCCAACCTTTCCCTGACTCTCAGATGCATTCCGTAACCACCTCCAGGTCCTCTACCGGGGCCACCGCCACGACCGTATCCAAAACCACGTCCATTCGGTCCGCCAGGGCCGGTCCCGTTTCGCCTGCCGCCTCGGCCAGCCCGTCCGCCCAGTCTGCTCATTGGTCCTCTCAAAGTCTCAGCACAAAGGTGCATCAGGTAATTTCGGTTGTCCGCCGGCAGTTTACCACGAAGCTCGACTACATGTTCTCCTACTCGTCTTATCAGGTGCCCATGTGCTCCAATAACATCTTCAGTGTGCTCCAGGACAATCTCATTCGGTGTACACGGGTCCTCCAGTGCCAACGCGAGGGATATCTGCTGAGTCGCGAGATTGTTAATAAGTCCATCTAATTCCTCATCAAATTTCTCCTCCAGTTCGACAGCGGGACTGGGTGAACCACTCAGCCAGTGTTCTGTCTTTTGATTGCTGAGTGCCGTTAAGCGGGCGTTGAAAAAAGAGATTACCGCACAAACAAAGGCAACTATCGCAAGTATTGTTGTTCTTTTTCGATTCATTGCTCGTCCCCCATATTCGTCGAGTCATCCTCAAGGATAAACCATGCCAACTCGCTCGACCATTCCAGCGACAGTGCGGCAAGATATTCAGGCCTGTTTTGAGAAGCCAGGTCTGCAGGGACATTTCCGTTAACACTGTAGTTGCCCAGCTTGTGCCCAACGCCAACGGCGATGATAATTGACGCCGCTATGCGGAGGACCGCCGGTAGAAATCCTACCGACAGAACATGAGTTTTTTCACTTCGTCTCTGTTCCCGTCCGGCCTGGTCAGCCAGGGCAGTGATTCTGTCAGCAACATCGTGACCGGCGGTATCAACGCTCCATTGTCCGAGCGATTTCCAGAGTTCAACAGCTTTCCTCCAGCGAACGGAACACTCCTTGCATGCCTCCAAGTGCTCACGCACCTTTTCGCTGCCGAGTGCGGTTAGTTTGCCGGCTACATATTCCATCAATTCAATGTCATTTACATGTTCCATTATATTTACCCATAGTTTAAACGGTCTCAAATCCTAAAAACTGCGGACTATTCACCAAAATATTTCATTTTTTTCAATTTTTCCCGTAAATTTGCATAAGCTCTAACAAGCAGCGATTCGACTGCCGATTTTGTCCAGCCTGTTACTTCGGCGATTTCTGTGTGGCTCAAGCCATCATATCGATGTAGAATCAGCGCAAGCCGCTGGCGCTCCGGAAGCTCATTAACGGCTGTTTTTACCGATTTCACAACTTCCTTTCTTTCGGCGAGGTTACAGTCTGATCCGGCCAGTTCAGCCGGGGCCGCATCCTCCAGAGGTGCTGCAGCCTTTGCTCGCCTGCGTTGTTCATCGAAGCAAAGGTTTACGACAATACGGTAAAGCCATGTTGTGAACCTGGCTTTCGGCTTGTAGTGTTTTGCCGCCCTATAAATCCTCAGAAACGTTTCCTG
>JACNGQ010000432.1 GCA_014384025.1 Planctomycetota bacterium
CACCGAACGACTGCAAAAATGAGTGGCGGGGCAAAAGAGACTTTTCTTCAGCGGCAAGGCCGGATTCGACAGCAAAACCGCCAAACATATCACCAGTGATATTCTGCCTCTGGTAGATAATATCCTGCAGGAACTAAGCCCTGACTCAAAACAAAAGGCCTTTGAAATTTCCATTGTCAATCTTTCCATCGCTTCGGTAATGGATAAGGGAATGGAAATTTCAGGATTTTCCGCTGATGCAGCCGTTTTTACAGCACTTTTTTCTGCCGCCCTGGATATCCCGCTTGCCCAGGATTTTGTAGCCACAGGCCATATTGCCTCGACAGATGGTGATATTCGTGCGGTAAAGAGTCTCGATTCAAAGATCGATGCAGCCTCTCAGTGTCCCTGTATAAAGCGGTTTATCTTTCCGGCCTTTGATTCAGACGGTTCCAGGGAAGGATTCCAGGGCACTCAACTCGAAGATGAGAAGGCAATTGTGCCCTATGCCCGCAGTTTTTTCAAAATGATCCAGGTGGAGAATATCTGCCAGCTGCTAAAGACCGTTCTTGATGAAAGAGATATCGTAATCGCCTCACTTGAAGGCGATTACTTTGCTGCCTGCCGGAATTTCAGCGAGCAAGGCAGCTGTATTGAACAGGCCCTGGCCTTTCTTACAGAGGGTAATGAAAAAAGGTTCTGGCATAATATCGAGATTAGCGCCTTAAGGGCTGATATTGAGGATCTAAGAGAGCTGCTTTGTGCTAGGGTCAGGTATCAGATAAGAAAAAAAGAATACCCTCGAAATTTCGGCAGAAAACTTCTGCAGATTATCCTTTCGGTTTCAACTGCCGCCAGGCGCACTCAACTGGCAGTTGAGCTTGTGCCGATTGATTTATATTTCAAGCTATGCCAGTTCGCAGGCAAAGATGACCTTAAAGAAGACAGCCGTTATTTACGGGATGTCTTTGAGGGCAGAACCGGTACTATTGATAATAAACAGCTTTTAGATGACAATTTAGATATAAGAGAAGGAAAAATCAGCAGGGTTGATTTACAGAAGATTTTCTCGCAGATAAGCGCCGAGCAGGTATCCAAAAAGATATCGCAACCCCTCGATCGTGCAAGGGCCGTTTATATTGTTGATAAAATCACCATCGATTCAACCGAGCAGTTTTTCAAAATGATAACATCCTTCTATCTTCACCTTATCAGCCATACCGCACTTGCGCCCGCCGAGGTTGATTCCGACCAGCTTGAAGCCTCGGCATTGCAGCTTCTCCAGAGGGCCTTTGCCAATAACGGCGGCGAGAATGCCGCACGCACAGAAGCCTTTCACGGTAATGCAGGCGGCCTGCGTTTTATTTTTGACCAGATAACCGAACAGTTCAAATTCGAACAGAAGACCGGTTATATCAACAGTATTTTGGTAAGAGCGGTTGATCAGGAAAGTATCGCTGAAAGAATAGAGTTTACAACAGCTCTTCTGAAATATATCGAGCCATGGCTTCCTGCCGAATACAAAAACAGACCCCCATCGACTCTCATCGACCGTTATCAGGAAATAATAAAGTGTTATGTCAGTTCACTTGACAAACTTCAACAAACATTTAGAAGATTTTGAAAGGAGATTTTATCATGCCGGCAATTAACAATCTTATCAATGAATTAAGCGAAGACACCATCGCACACAAGGTAGGGGCAGTACACGATAATACAAGGGCAAAATATCAGCTCGGGCGCAATACAGTGCGTAATTTCCCTGACTTTATCGATGTGATAGCCGATTATTACAACTATCATTTCCAGTGTGTCTACAACTGCGGGCCCCTGTCCCGTTTTGATGCTGAAGGTCAGGTAAAAGGCCTTGTTGAGCAGATTTACAGGCAAAATCAGGGAGATATTATCAACGCCTTCAGCGATGCTCAGGACAGTGTCAACGGCGGCATTCGCGTACTGCTGGACAGAATATGTGATGCAATGAAATTCAGGCATGTCGAGCAGTATATTGAAAGCGTCTTCGACAGGTACGTAGGCCCTAATGATTGGGACTCCAAGGTGGAGATCATTCGTCAATTTATTGCCCATTGCGGCAGCGATTTAGGCTCATCGCTGAGAAGGGAAAAACCTGAAAGCTATGCAAGAGATTATAAAAAGTTTATCAGGGCCTATACCGACAGTCTTAGAAGAGCTTCTTCTACGTTCAGAGGTTTGTAATCCAAAAGCCAGAATAGTTTAGGCCGGTTTTATCAGTAGTTATTTTAAAAAGGAGTAAAAACAATGTCAACCAGACTTGACAGGTTATTAAAAGCGATACACCCAGATATTACCCTGAGGCCGATCTTTGACCGTGCCGGTATTGCTGTAAACAGTTTTCCGTTTCCGGATGTGATTATAACACAGTTCGACCAGTTTAAATATCTTCTTGTGCGTTTCAGTCAGCACCTTGAGGCAAAAATTTTCAGGATAGAATCCATGCCGGAGATGGGAGTGGATTTCCACTGGAGCCGCTGCTATCAGATACTCAGGCAGATATACGGTGTAAACTGTGAAAAAACCGCTTTCGATATGATCAGGACCAATAAAGCAGGCGGTCTTCGTGAGGTTATAAAACAATTTACAGATACCGTTGTCCAGAACTACGCCGCCGCTGAGATCAATGCAAAGATATCCTTTTATATAAACGACCTTTCCGTCCCGGAAAAAATAGCCGCAGGTAAGGAATATGTGCAAAAATACGGTCATCTCCTGCCGAATGAACTAACCGAATCAACCGCCGTTCGCATCCATGCCAATTTCGCAAAGGTACTGGAAAAACATGTCTTTATGGTGTACCATCTGGCAAAGTCGGCGAGTAAGCTGTAGAAATCTATCGCCGGGATTTGATTTTGATATTATTTTAAGGAACAGGGATATGTCTGTCGAAGATGCTCAATTTAAACAAGCCGTTTCCGGGATAACCAAAAGAAAACTGCAGGCAAGAATTGCCAATGAAGAGCAGAAAGGCTGCTCAGGAATCATCTATGAAAAACCGGTACAGCTGGAACCTGCCTATGAGCCTGATTTTGTTTCCGCAAAAGATGGTTCCGCAGAACAACCACTGTCTGTTCCTGACGATGGAAAGATAAACCCTGATGATATTATCAGGCTAAAGATGTGGGTCAGTCCCGCCCAAAGGTGCGACTGGAACCGGGCTGAGCTTATGGTGAAACAATTTTCCTGTCTCAAATACAGGGCGGCAATGGAGATTATCGGCAACTGTAAAGAGATTGCCGTTCAGTTTATGTGCCACAGACAAGACAGGGCTGCCATTGAAACCGCCTTTAACGGCCAGTTCGAGCATTGTCTCCTGCAAGAATCCAACAGGGATATACTTGGTAATATCGAACCGGAGTTATGGCAGAATATGGCCTTCTGGGATTTTTACCCGCCGCCGCCTTATTCTGACCTGTTTACAAGCTACGATGAACTTCAGCGTTCAGCCTACACAACACTCATAAATGCACTGGCGGCATTACCCGAAGCTGAAAAAGAAGATGAACAAATTACAGGGTTTTTCCAGGTGGTATTTGAGCCGGTAGACCCACGGCACAACTGGCATGCAAACATAAAACAGCTGCTCAATATTCAATACACGGTCAAGTCTTATGACTCTGTTCCTGATATACCGAGATTTGCCGAGCAGAAGCCTTCAGACAACCTTGTTCTTGTTTCAAACAAGCTTGAGTCCAAATCTCATAACGACAAACCCTTTTTTGCAGCTGCCGTTCGCTACGGCATCCTGGATCCGAAAGGCTGCGCCAGCCAGTATATACTGCAAATCTCAGAGATGAGCAGTTTATTCCTGCACGGCGGCAATACAATGCGGATTTTAACCGATGCCGATTACCGCAAGGTCGTACCTCCGGAGAGTTTCAGGGAGATGTTCTTATCAGGTATTCTCTACCGGCCCGGCTTTATACTCAACTCCAAGGAGCTTACCGGCTTTGTCCATACACCGCCGCCTGATATAACCGAACACATAAGCCATATTTTAAAACCGCTTGAGACGCTGCCTTCCGACAAAACCCTTGCAGAGGGAGTGTTGCTTGGTTACTGTGAATATGCCGATACCAAACAGCCGGTATGCATACCTGACAAGCTGCGATGTAATCATACCCATATAATAGGAACAACCGGAACAGGCAAAACACATGCATTAAAACTGATGATTCAAAGCGATATCAAAGCCGGTCACGGCGTTGCCGTAATTGACCCGCACGGCCAGCTCATCTGGGATATCATGGAATTAATTCCTTCTGAATTTGTCGACAAGGTGATTTATTTCAACCCCGGTGATCCCGATTATATCCCCGTATGGAATCCGTTTAACTGCGGAAATATCAGTATGGACAGGATAGCAATGGATATAACCGACTCATTTAAGAGTTATGTTACAGGGTGGGGGCACAGGCTTGAGCATATTTTAAGACAGGCCATATTCGGAGTACTGCACCTGCCGGGCGGGAGCTTCTTCGATGTATCAAATATCCTGAGAAGGGGCAGTGCCGAAAGCGATCAGCTCGTAAAACAGATTTTAAGCTGTGCCGAAAATCCTTCGGTAAATAATTTCTGGCAATACGACTTTGGTACTTATAACAAAAATGATATCCAGCCGGTGCATCACAAGTTAAGTGCCTTTATGACAACATTTACAGTTCAGCTTATGCTCTCCCAGAAGCAATCTTTATTTTACTTAAATGACATTATGGAAACCGGCAAGATATTGCTTATAGACCTTTCAAAGATCGGTACGGAAGTAAAAAAGGTCCTGGGCTGTCTTATGCTATCGCTTCTTAATTCGACGGCTATGAGCCGTGATTATATAAAAAACTACAAGCCACTGCTTCCTTTCCATATCCACTGCGATGAGGCGCATATGTTCGTTACGGATGCACTGGAAGATATAATAGCGCAGGTAAGGAAGGCAAAGGTATCGATGACACTGGCTCATCAGTATATGGACCAGTTCGAAAGAACAAAAGTCGGTGCCCTTACCGGTATGGGTTCGAGAGTGGTCTTTGGTGTAAATGACAGCGATGCTACCCTGCTTAAAAGGGCGATGCTCGGAAAGGTAGAAGTAGATGACCTTGTCGGCCTCGATCGCACCCAGGCTATTGCCAGGATAAACAATAAAATAGTGAGGTTTAAGACAAAATCGATTGAACCGTCTCCAGCCAATAACAGGGACAAAATCATCGAAAACTCGCGCAAAAATTACTATGTGCCAATAAAAGAGGCCAAAAAAGATGTCTTTTCAAGAAAAGGCTACGAAAAACCAACAAAAACCTTTAACCTGTCAGATACAAAACTTCCGCCTCATGACACATTCTGAATTACAATACAAAGAAGCTGCCCGGGCGCTTGAGAAAATATTTTTTCTTATCAGCCCTGAATATATCGAAGACAAAATAACCGCGCCGCTGGATTTCATAGTTACCCAATTCTGCGAAAGAGAGGATATTGAATATTCACACCGCAACTTTCATAAAACAATCGCCGAATTTATTCAGACCGTTTCAGAAAAAACTGCCCTTTACGGCTGCAAGCTCACGCTCGAAAAAGCACACAGTGAAGCGGTTTTCCTGATGAACCATTTCTACAGGGGTTTTCACGATGAGGGGATGGATGGCGTTATGAATGATGCTTTTAATCCTGACTACGAACCAATGGCGCTGGTACTGTCAAACCTTAATATGTCGCTCAAAGGCTATATGCAGAAAAAACATTTCGACCGGATCAAATACCGTTACATCGATTCTGCCGGCTGGCAGATGAGACAGATTATGACGAAAATCCTTTTTGCCAGATTCGATATCCCTCTTGAAGAGCCAATGGACAAATGGTCTATTGAACAGCTGTCAGGCCGTCTTTTTGGTCTTATCCAGGAAGCGGCAAGGATTTAAAACACATCTTTGGAATCTTTCGCTCACCTTATCTGAAATCTCCCGCCTGATTGCTCCGCCTAATCTGCGGAATGGTTAATTTTTGCAGATTATTTCAGGGAGCAATCTAAATGCATCCTTTCACACCAAAGATAGAGATGCTTATAGCCGCACAGCTTAAGGAGCATAAATACTGCGACATCAAAAGGCATCTATTGGTTGTCTGTGAAGACGATTCAATACTGCTTAAACACAAAAAGCAGATATCTGCCTCTGACAG
>JACNGQ010000177.1 GCA_014384025.1 Planctomycetota bacterium
TCGTCAATGACGAGAAGTATTTTACCCTCAAAAGAATGGAACACGGCCTCGGTCTTGAGCTGTTCAAACTGTCCGATCCCCAACGGAGGGAGGAATTGAGCAGTCTTAAAAAGAAATATGACCCCCGGAACATTTTCAACCCCCACCTCTTTTCCGATAACCCCAAAATCAATTTTATCGGTGAGTATCTTAAGATCTAGCCGAAACCCCCGCCCGCCTAGTAGCCCGTTTCAAAAATTCTGCACCTCAGAATGGCAATATGAAGATTTTAAAAGTTCATACGTTTCACCCATCAATGAGAGACGGGCAAATTCGAATATCGAAATACGAAACAAATTCAAATGACAAAAAATCGAAATTCAAAACCGTATGACTTGGAAGATCGCACATTAAAATTTGCCAAGGATGTCAGGGCGTTTGTGAAGAAACTGCCGAAGACGATCGGGAATATTGAAGATGGAAAGCAGTTGATTAAGGCATCAGGATCTGCGGGAGGGAACACCATTGATGCCAAATTACAAAAGTGTCAATAAAGTTTTGAGCATTTGAATTTCGGATTTGTTTCGGATTTCGGATTTCGATATTCGGATTTTTGATATAAATCATGTGATTTGAGCATATGTTAAATTGCCAAAATCATGGACACAATTTACGAAACGCGACACTAGTACATCGACTCATAAGTTCTGCTGCTGATTTTGGCAATTTAACTTTTCAACCATTGGGGTTTTCCCGTTTTTGATTCAGACCATAACGGCCTTGAATTGGTCTAACGCCATGTGTGCTTTTGCTATCTGGCGATCTTTAATGGAAGCGGCGATAATGCTGTTGATATAATTCTTTTTATCAGTCAACAAGTCATGAAGCTTTTTCCAGACCTTAGTATGGACTTTGTTGCGGTATGTCTTGGCAATGTTGGACATTAAGTGCATAGGGTAAGATAAGCCGGACGAAATCGGCATAGAATCCCCCCACACTTTCCACCATCTTAAATGGAGGAAAGTGCTATGGGGAAACAAATTGACTGGGAGAAGGTTGATGAGCTGGCTGAGAAGATAAAGGAGCAGGGTTTAAGTCTTGCCGAAGGAGCGAAGGAGTTCGGCATCCCTGTCCGACGGCTCTACGAACTCAGCCGGCGTCAGAAGCAAGCTGCTGACGAAGGCTGTCCTGAGCCAAAGGCAGCGGTTGTACAAGCTGAGAAGGCAGATGCGCAACTAAAGGCGATAGAGGGAGCGAATGGCGCGATCGGCAATGAGGCCGAACGTTTTGAGCTTTCCCCTCTACCAGAGGAGGTGCAGCGCCTGATCATCCAGTATCGCACAGAAAACCCCGACGCGGGTTTCAAGCGTATCGAAGACCGGCTAAAAGGTGAGCACCTGGTGGTTGTCAGCCGCAAGCAGATTCGCCATGTACTAAAGGTCCACGGTTTGCTTGAAAGGCATGATTCGAGTTTTGATCGCCCGGCCAAGGCCGCCAAGGGGAGTCGACGATTTGAGGCAAGCTATGCCGGCGAGATGTATCAGATGGATGTTACCTATGTCTATCTTACGGGCATTCCGGTATTGTACCTGGTTGTTATCGTGGATGATCACAGCCGGTTTTGTGTTGGGGCGGAGTTATGCCACGACCAGAAGGGGGAGACCCTGATCGGCGTGCTGCACAACTGCTGTATCCGGCATGGAAAACCACGGAAGCTGCTGACGGACCAGGGCAGCGGGTTTTACAGCTGGAGTGTGCGGCAGACGCTGTTTCAGGAGTATCTTGACGACCAGAAGATTGAGCATATCGTCAGCGATCCTCACAGTCCGCAGACCCAGGGCAAGGTGGAACGTCTGATCCAGACCATCAAGCGAGAATGCCTGGGGCGGGTACGATTTAAGAGCTACAGTGAGGCGCTGCAGGGGATCGCGGACTATATCCGGGGCTACAATTTCGGTCGGCCGCATCAGGGGATAGGCGGTTTCCGACCGGCTGACCGTTTTTATGGCGTGGTCGGAGAGCGGAGCCGGATCGAGGCGGAACTTGGCGGCAAGGAGATAGACTTTTCCAAGGGGTACTGCATATTTAAGGTTCAGGATCATTGCGTCAGTGTGGTAAGCTCTGCCGAAGGGATTGTGGTTCTTCTTGACGGTAAAAAACTCCAGGAGGTGGCGGATGAGCGTCTGCATTGAGGCATTGAAGCAAATGAATCTTGTTGACTTTCTCACAGAGCATTACGGGCTCAACTTCAGGCCGAGCGGGTCAGGGTATGTTGCCAGCAGCCCTTTCGACGTCGACCGGGGGCCGAGTTTTTTTGTCCGACAGTTGGAAGATCGATGGCTTTTCAAGGATTTTTCAAGCGGCCTGGGTGGCAGTATCATCGACTTGGTTGGGCATCTGGAATGTTTGTCAGGGGTTGGGAAAGTACTCCGGCGTATTGAGGGGCTTGTTGGTGGCAAGGCGGCAGGCTTGTCTCTGGCTTCGGGGCAAGCGTCCGGGGAGGCTCCAGAGGATGAGAAGCACGGCTATGACATCGAGCAGCTCTACCAGCGCTTTCATCAGCAAGACCCTGGCGTGTGCCGGCGCTATCTGGTTGGACGTGGGATAGGCGAAGAACTGGTAGAGGAGTTGATAGCCGCCGGCGAGGTGACCCATAACCGTCATCATGGCAAGTCCTACTGCTGCTTTACGGTACGTGACTCCGCGGGGGAGCTCCGGTGTCTGGACAACCATGAGATCGACGGCAGCGACAAGTTCATCCTCGGCGCCAAGAGTGTCTACAGCCGGGATTGGGAGACATTGTCCTCGGCTGCCGAGGCCTTTATCAGTGAGGGCATCATCGATTACCTGAGCGTCAAGACTCTTGAGGGCGGCCGTCCTGTGGGCATTGCGCTTCTTGGCAATCAGCTGCTCTTCGATGCGGCGTTGTTGGCCGGATGCAGGCGGATCATCTCAGCGTTTGATGGCGACCGAGGCGGCACCACCGCCTTTGTCGATCTGATGGAACTTTACCCGGACAAGGAGCTGAAGCAGTACCCTCTTAATGGCCACAAGGATCCGAACGAACTTTTGCAATCCGGTGGCCGCAAGAAAGGGGTGCGTCTGTCAGCAGAGGAAAAGCTCGAACTCTATCGGGCCTTTCAGCGCAGTGACAACAAGAGCGACCTGGCTCGAGAGTGGTGTATTGACCGCTCCTACATGTACGAGGTTGTCCGCGATGTCAAAGATCTGGTGCTTGCCGGCCTGTCTTCACGCCGGCCGGGGCGCCGTCCCTCGGGGCAACCGGAGACGATCAAGGATGCCTGGCAGCAAATCGGCCATCTGCAGGAGCAGAATAGGCAGATGAGCCTGGAACGTGACAAATCCATCTGCAAGGAAGAATTTTTGCGGTTGCGGCTGAAATGGTCCCAAATCGAGGCCGCCGAGCTTCGCGGTGAGCCGGTTGACGAAAAAAACGGGCCAGTGCACAAGGCCCAGATAAAAAAAAAGAGAAAAAGGAGACAGTTGCGGTGATCGACAGTCTGCAGAGCCGTTTTGTCCACCTGTCGCTGCGCGAGATTTGCACAGCCTGCAGCCACAGCCGCAGTCAGTTGTATAAATGGTGTCAGGCCGCTACGCTGGAACGCAAGGTTCGACAACCAAAAGCCCTTGATGAATACGTGTTAGAGAATACGGCCAAGGTCATAATAACCTTCCCACACTTCGGCGGCGGCAAGGGCCAAGCTTTCATGCTCTACCACGGTCTCGGTCTTATCGGTCAGAAGGCCTATGACAGTATCAAGAAAAAGATAAAGCGGTTGCTGTGCCAGGAAGTGTCCCAGCGCAAGGATCTGCCGGTCAGTGGAGAAAAGTATGAACATATCCGGCCAGAGTGGATCGGTCAGATATGGGCCGAGGATTTCACCGAGGTGGTCATAGATGGCATCAGTTTTAAGCTTGCCCTTCTCATCGATGTGTTTTCACAGTACATCCTCGGCTGGGCATTGGCCCGACGTGCGACCGAATCGCTTGTCGCCATCCCGGTCCACCAGGCTCTGGCGGCCAATGCCGGCAAGCCTCCTGAGAAGTTTCTGCTCCGTGATAACGGCACGCAGTATATATCTGAGAACCATAACTGCCTGCTCGATGCCCACGAAATTGTTGGTCGTCACATTCCTGCCTACACACCTCAATATAATGGAGCCGTTGAGTGCGGTGGCAAGGAGTTCAAGAACGTCTTTTACAATGTTTGGGAACGGCGAAAGAGAAACGGAACGGATAAAGAAAAAACAGTTGATGATCGTGCGCAGCTGGTAGCGGCTGAAAGTGTTCACCTGCTCAATGAGGTGATACCACGGCCTGCCCTTGGTGGTGTTACGCCGGCCGATTTCCAACGTGGGCGGCAGACGCAGCGGCAGCAAGAGATCAAGCAGTACCGACAGGAGCAGGAGGCAAGGGGGACGCCGCCCCCCTTCTCACGCCCATTGTGGGATGTGCTCAAAGGCGGAGTGAAGGCAGAGGTGATGAGCACAAAGGAGCTGCTCACCAAGCTTGCCTTCTTTGGAATGCGGCCCTTGCGGCGGGTCGCCCAACTCAACCGGGAGGTGTGGGGGAATTAAAATCTTTTTTTGTCCGTTTTTTCTTGCGCCAGTGCAATTATAGCCTGTACCGTAATACATGATACCTCTATTGACATTGTTTTTTAAGTATGTTAAAAATCCCACTGAAAATCAGAAATGTTTCCTTTTTCAGAGGGAGTCAAAAAAATGTCGTTTCAAGGAAAACAGCTTTCCGCTGAGATGATCGAAATGGTTGTACACCTAAAGAAACATTATGATGAAGAGCGTAAAACAGGGAAACTTGTACCAACTAAAGATCCTGCGGGACGAGCAGCAAAGTCTTTGGGGCTTGGTGTTGCCACAGTTAAAAGAATAATGTCGCACTATACAAAAAGTGAAGAAAAGGTAGTTGTGCATTATAGAAAACGTCCTGGCAGGCCACCATCGCGAATCTGCCCGGGCGTACAACCCATTGTGCGTCAATTTATCAGAAACAAAAATTTAGGCGGGCAGCGCGTCAGCATTGATCGAGTGGTAAAATTTCTAATGGCTGAACATGAGATTGAAATTCCAAAGATGACTCTCTGGCGTGCTCTTAAACGTTGGGGGTTTACTCACGGCGAGGGGCGCAGACGTGATAGTTTGAAGGAACAAGATCGTGTTATATTAGCCCGTCGCGATTATCTTCGAGCTAAGCTTTCAAATCGCAATCCCGACGGAACGCTTAAACGACCGGAAGTTTACTTGGATGAAACCTACATCAACAAAAATCACTCCTGTAGATTCACATGGTATCTTGATGAAGACGGGCCATTGGTTAATAAGCCATCCGGCGTTGGACCACGTTTGATTTTGGTTCATGCTATTACGAAAGATGGCTGGGTTAAAGGCGGCCAATTGGTTTTTGAGGCAAAAAAACGAACGGGCGACTATCATGGCCAGATGAACTGGGACAACTTCTCAAGGTGGTTTACGTTTCAATTATTACCGAATATCCCACCCGAGTCTATCGTAATTTGTGATAATGCTCCGTATCATAATGTTATTTCGGATGATTCTTTTCCTCGCAAAAACAGCACGAAGGAGCAACTGAGGCTCTGGCTTACCAGGAATGGATATCCATGGAGAGAGGACATGCTTAAAGCAGAGCTATTTGAGCTATGTATACGCCTATCGCCAGTTCCGGAGCATCGATTGGATAAAATCGCAGAGAAGCATGGGGTTACGATATTACGTACTCCACCATACCACCCTGAGCTTCAGCCGATTGAAACTTGTTGGGCAGTGGTCAAAAATGACATGGCAGATAACTGCGATTTCACAATCGCGGGATTGCGCAATAGATTGCCAAAGGCATTTGCAAAAGTAACTCCTCAAACTTGTAGAGACATAATTGCAAAGGTTGTCGAACAAGAAGATAGGTATTGGCTTGAAGACGAAAGGCTTGACGAGGTTTACGCCGGAAATGCGGAAGAAGAATATGCTGGACAAGTCTTCTTTGAAGCTCAAGGGGAGGAGTCCTATTTAGAAGCAATATAAATCCTGTCAAGAAGTTTTTTAAGTATCAAGATTTACGGTACATGCTATAGTTTTGCTTGGTCCACAATACCTTACAAAGATCCAGGTAGCTTCACTTGGCG
>JACNGQ010000212.1 GCA_014384025.1 Planctomycetota bacterium
CCAATGTTCGATGGAATCTGTTGAAAAAGTGAGCGGCTCAAGAAAACAAGAGGTGCTTCTTTTGAAGATATTCTTAAGGGTAAGTTGCTTGGGATCAAAAAACACCCTAAGAAGAAACATCAAAATATCATGCTTTTTGAATATAAACATTATATATGGATAATACCGTATTTGATAGAAGAAAATGGAGATATATTCCTAAAAACACTGTATCCTTCACGTAAATATACGAAAATGCTCAGAGAAGGAAATTTATGAGAAATACCAAATTAACAAAACAGGAAAAAGAAATTGAGAATGCTTTACTGCAGGGAGAATACATTGATATTGATGAAAGTGAATTTAAGCGAATTGCCGAAGCCGTAGCCTCCCGGAAAAAAGATTCGGTCCTAAATATTCGCGTCAACAGCGAAGATTTAAAACTCCTTAAAAGAAAAGCGAATCAATTCGGCATACGCTATCAAACATTTATTTCAGAATTGCTTCATAGAATTGCGCATAGCTAATAGCTAAAAGAATAACTTTTTACATCGGCGATCTTGAATCGGTCAGGCAAAGCTCTACAAGCTCGTCGATTACCGCAGTGCCGGCACACATTACTTTGTCGGCCCCGCCCCAGTAGAGTTTCAATGTCCCATCGTCTTCCGGTACAGCCCCACAGGTAAATACCACGTTGTGCACATAGCCTGTAACTTCCCATGGGTCTTCCGGCTGTAATATCCAGCGGTCGCCGACGCCAAGAACCTCAGCCGGGTTTTCGAGATTATGCAAAGCGGCACCCAGCCGATATACGTGGCCGTCCATCGTTGGAAAAACCCCGTGGTAGATACTCAGCCAGCCCTGTTCGGTGCGAATCGGCGGAGCACCCGGGCCTATTTTCATCTCGTCCCAGTGGTAAGGTACGGGCTTCATTACAAGTTTCGAATCGCCCCAGTGCCGCAGGTCGGGCGAAAAACTAATCCATATCGACCAGGGACTTATGTCCGAATGAGGCCTGTCAAGTTTGGCGTATCTTCCATCGATTTTTTCCGGAAACAGCACGGTATTTCGGTAATCGGCCTGTGTAATAAAGGCCACTCTTTCGACCGACTGAAAATCGGTTGTCTTAGCCAGACCTATACGAACCCCGTGAGCCGAATATGCGCTGTACGTTATATAATACGCATCTTCAAGATATGTAATGCGCGGGTCTTCTACGCCGAATTCCTCGTACTCACAAAAAACAGAGTCTTTACTCGGTGTCATAAAAGGCTCAGGTCTCGCTTCGAAATTAAAGCCGTCCTCGCTTTCCGCCAGGCCGATTATGGACCTGCCGGTATCAAGATGTGAGCGAAACAGCATTATATATCGGCCGTCATATTTCGTAACACCTGCATTATGAACCGTCTGAACAGGATAGGGAATATCCTCCTTCGTCAGTATGGGATTGTCCTTATACCGAGTAACAAATTTACTTTTCATTTATTACATCCTTGCAAAGTTTTATTTCTTTTGTTCTTCCCGTCGAAAGATTTCTTCATAGACTTTTTCATAACCGACAGCCATACAATCAATCGTAAAGTTCTCTTCCACCCTCCGCCGGCATTTATTGCGGTTTATCTGCTCGATTTTACCGACGGCCTCCACCGCCTCTTCAATATTGTTAACCAAATAGCCCGTTTCTTTGTCCGCTATGACTTCCCGGCAGGAACCCAAATCCATCGCGATAACCGGCACCCCGGCCGCCATTGATTCGGCCATCACCAGACCGAACCGCTCGGGTATCAGATTTAGATGGATGACAGCACTTGCCTCTTTAAGAAGCGCATCACGCTGTACGGGATTAACCGGGCCTATATATTGAATCGAAGAATTATTAATGTGCGGCTTAACAAGATTATCGAAGTATCCCTGGTCCTGAATGATGCCCGCTATTATTAAATCAATGCCGCATCTTTTTGCCACTTCAATCGCCAGATGGGTCCCCTTATCGTTGTGTATCCGCCCGTAATGGACAAGCTTGTCACCCGGCGTTTCACTAAAGGTAAGATTGGACAGATCAATCCCGTTATAAACAGTCGCAAGATAAGGCAGGCCGGCGTCTCTGTCGGAATCGCTGATGGACACATAATAGCTGTCTTTGTGGTCGTGATAAATCCGCAGTATATCCGGGTCGGAAAAACCGTGTATGGTGGTCAGCATTGGCGTCTTTATCAACCGAAGATAGGTCAAAGGCAGATAATCGAAATTATTATGAATCAGGTCAAACTCGCCCGCCCGTTCCATCACCTTGGAAATATGCAGGCAAGTGGAAACATGCGGAATTTGACTCTTGTCTTCTTCATAACCTCTTTCGACCCAGCCCTCAAGTTTTGCTTTTGTAACGGATTCTTTCGTCGCAAACAGCGTTACATTTTTCCAACCGCGAGCCACCAGCCCCTCAGTGATATTGCTCGCTACAGTCTCCCACGCACCATAGGCACGGGGCGGCGTCCGCCAGGCCACCGGCGCCAAAACACCTATTCGCTTGCTCTTAATATCCATACGACTCACATTTCAGTAATATTTAAATTCGAATACACCTAACACATCCTTGATTTGCTCACTCAATTATTTATGCCTTTCTCACTTCTTCCTTTATTCGCTGGATATGCCCCCTGCCCAAACCTTTAACCTCGCAGCCGAGTTCGAAATACCGACGGATTCTCCCATCGTCTAATATGCCGAAGCAATCAATAACCGCCAGCGGCCCACCCGCCCACTCTACAATTTTGTCGGGATCAAGTTCCTTATAAGGCGTGTGCGGTACCGCTAATATGACCGCCTGAACACCGGCAAGCGACGCGGCAAGATCGCTTTGCACGCGGATATTGACCATATCGTCCTGATTGCGGAAGAACCTCGCCAGGGAGTGCCCGGGTGACGGATAAGTATCCTGCTTTTCCAGTTCGTACCAGTGCTCAAGATAAGGATCGTGTACCCGCATCTCAGCACCCATCTCAGTTAGTTTTCGAACAACTATCTCTGAGCCGCTGTAACGGGTGTCACCGACATCCTGCCGATAACTCGCTCCGCACAGAAGCACCGACGTACCCGCTACCTGACGACCCATATTTCGAAGAGCATCCCTCGTCAATGTCGCCACGTGCAGGCCGCGTGTATCGTTAATATCGATTGCCGCTGTTGTTATTCTGAATATATCGTCATCGAATCCGAGAATATGCTTATACGCCCAGTATCCGAGACCGCCGTCTTTGGGCAAACAGTATCCGCCGATACCCGGGCCGGGAAATATCATATTGCTGTGTGTAGGCCGGACCTTGATAGCCTTGATGACCTTAATCAAATCCACGCCGTTGCGCTCCGAGAATAAACTCCACTCGTCAAGAAACGCCAGCAAAGTGGCACGAAAAGAATTCTCGACGATTTTCGTAGTCTCCGACTCGATAGGACGGTCCATAACAGTCAGAGGAAATTCCTCGGTGTTCAGCACTTCTGTAAGGAATTTTTCGACACGCTGCCGCGCCTTTTCATTACAGCCCGAGCACACCCGCCAGAAATCCCGTATCGAAGAAATATATTCCCTGCCGGGCATAACCCGCTCGAAACTGTGGGCCAGCAGCGGTTCTGTTTCTATGCCACGGTCGGCAAAGGCTTTTTTCATAATAGGCCAGGCAACGAACTCCGTTGTCCCCGGCGCCACAGTCGTTTCAATTAATGTAAGGCAGCCCGGCGGCACTTTCTCGCCGATGGTTTTTATTGTCGCCTCCAGCGCGCCCATTTCTACCTTACCGGTTCGCATATTACCGAGGTCGTTTTTTGAATAATCACACTGAACGTCCACAACCACACAGTCGGCAAACTTAAGGCAATCGCTGTTGTATGTGGCAACGAGTGTTTTCTTTTCGAGCACGCAGCGGGCAATCATAGGCTCAACCTCGGGGTCCTCAGCCTTAACCGGCGATATGCCTTGATTAAGTAATGGAATCTTCCAGTAGCTGCGGACGCTCGGACGCTGGCAGCCGATAACGAACTTGTTCGGCTCGCCGCTGTCTTTATCAACACAGTCAGCAACAATGGCCG
This sequence comes from Planctomycetota bacterium, assembly GCA_014384025.1. Lineage (GTDB taxonomy): Bacteria > Planctomycetota > Phycisphaerae > Sedimentisphaerales > Anaerobacaceae > NIOZ-UU13. Next base: position 4,063 of record JACNGQ010000212.1, read on the forward strand.
CCATAACCGCCCCCACAAAACCGACACCCATTACAACAACTACCTCTTTGCCATCTTCGCGTGCCGCTTCTGCCAGAGATTCAATGCGTTTGAACTCGGCATCGTATTGATCTTTTTCGGGAACAGCAAATTGTTCACCTGCAGGACTTATCGAATATTCAGCCATTTACTCCTGTCCCTTCCAATTGTATGTTCTCGTTTTTTAAATTATCTTCTGAACATTTCTATTTGCGCTACATGGCAATATTGCTACCTGCCATAAAGCACAAAGAAATCATGCATTACGAACTGCCGAAAGTTTATCAGCGATTTATAATATATCAAGTTTTTTCCCGTTTACCAGCGGGCAGGACATATCCATCATACGGATGCGTGTTTACTCCTTGCATTATGAGCACTGAAATGATAGAATTTTATCAGGCGATTAATATCTGCCTTTATAATTCCTCAGCCGGCTCTGAGGTTGGGCTCCGAGGGTAAGGATGAAAAAAGCCTGCTTAATAAACTCGTTTGTTTTATGCTTAATTCCGGCACTTGTCGGTGGAGCATTAGCTCAGGAATCACCGTTCGAATATCCGTATTATCTGCTCGATATTTACAACCCTGACGATGATTGCTGGTATGGTATGGATATTAACGGGCAATGGCCCGTACAGGTAGTTCCGGAGCAGTTGCTCATTGGCCCTCCTCCATCAGAAGTTTCCGGAGTCACAATACCCTCGGACCACTGGCTCGAATTCAAGTATCGCGGCCGACTTATCAACGGCCCGGGCGATGATATATTTCTCATTGAAAATGACGCGGTTAATGAACAAGCACTCGTTTTTATTACAGACGGTTCCGACCGGGAGTATTTACTCGGCTACGCTTTCGTCCGGGATATCGGTATTTACGAACAAACCGAACTAGGTTTCGACATCGCCGGTATTTCATTTCCATTCGTACCATCGACGATACGTATAGTTGGATTAGACTTCAGAGGCGGCTCGCCCGGTTTCGATTTAGCCAACATTCGTGCGCGAGTTAATCCCGATTGCATCTTCGCAGCCTGTAATCCGAATCCCGCTGATAGCGCCAAAAATGTCCCCATAAATTCAGTCCTGAAATGGTCGCCCGGAAGCTCAGTACAAAAACATACTGTCTATTTCGGAACTGCTCTTACCGACGTGGATGAAAACGCAGCTCCCGTAAATAAACCGACCCAGCCGCAGAATACCAACAGCTTTACCCCTCCGGCCCTTGAATTGGGAAAAACTTATTATTGGCGTATTGACCAAATCAACGATAACGATGCTAACAGCCCCTGGAAGGGCAACATCTGGAAATTCACGACAGCCGAACATCTTGTCATAGACAACTTTGAGTCCTACGATAATTCCACAATATATGATGCATGGGAACAAATCGGCCAGGCCAATATCCATCTATCAAAACATCCTGAGCCCGTCAACAAATGCCGGCAGGCCATGGCATTTCGCTACTACTATGACCCCACTTTGTACTCAGAGGCGACAACTTCATTTACTCCCGCGCAGGATTGGGCCTCAGCCGGCGTTACGTCTATGGAGCTGTTCTTCTATGGCCATGCTGATAATTATATTAATACGCAGATGTATATAAAGCTGAATGACGGCAATATCAATGCACTTGTGCCATACGATGGCGATGTCAACGACCTCGGCAGCGAAAACTGGCAGCCATGGAGAATCGACCTGCAAAACCTCGGTGTGAATCTCAGTAATATAGAAAACATCTCAATCGGTTTCAATAAACCCTCTCCCGAATATCCCTATCTCGGTGCCGGTACCGTATTCTTCGATGACATCAGGCTCTATCGGTCCCGATGCCTCGAAGAGAACAAACCGGACGCCGATTTCAACGGCGACTGTACTGTTGATTTTCATGACCTTAAGGAATTGGTACACAACTGGCTTGAAAAAGGCAATGATATTTACCCGGTAGAAGCTCCGGATACTCCTATCGCCTGGTACAAGTTCGACGGCAATGCCAACGACAGCGTCGGCAGCGCCCACGGCCGAACACGCGGCCACCCTACTTATGTCGAGGGTGTCCACGGCCAGGCAATAAGTTTCGGCGGATACATTGATTCTGTGGAAATAACCGGCGCCGCCGAACTATTTTCAAAAACTCGAACAGCAATAACAATCGCCTTCTGGCAATATGGAACCGACTCAATACATCACACCGATACGCTCTGCTGCTCTGACTACGAATATAATGTTTATGACCCCACGATAGCAATTAACCTCGGCTGCTGGAAGTCACCCGGAAAATACAACTGGGACTGCGGCTCGCCATGGTCTTTCGAAAGCCGCCTGAGCGGAAAACACAAATACAAAACCGAATGGTCGAACCGCTGGAGCCACTGGGCATTTACCAAAGAAACCAAAACCGGAAGAATGCAGATTTTCCTAAATGGCGTCCTCTATGACAGCCGGATAGGCGCAAATTCACCCATATTAGGTATAACATCATTCGAAATAGGCACAGGATGGTATGGCGGCTATGACGGCCTCATCGACGACTTTCAAATCTATGACTATGCCCTCTCACAACCTGAGATTGCCTACGCAGCTACAAACGGCACCGGCATTTTCGACCTGCCGCTTATCCCCCCTGTCGATTTAAACGGTGATAACCAAATCGACTTCAAAGATTTTGCCGTTCTCGCAGAAAGCTGGCTCGACAAAAATCTCTGGCCATAACTTCCAGTTTTTTTGCCTGCTCCACACTCATTTTTTACCTTTTTTCCTTGCAAATTCTCATCCTGAAATGTAGATTCCAAATAGCGGCCACATCTTGACTTTCGGTTTTGCAACATTCGTTGTCGAGACACCCGGGTATTACTGAGATACCGACAAGTAAGGAACTTTATTATCAGCAATTCTGTAAAAAGAAAGGAGTAGAAGAATGAAACGGTTCTTATTACTCACCGCCCTGGCCATCCTTATGCCTTTGACTTTATTGGCTTTGGGTGCAAAAACCGAATCAAATGAAAATGTCGAGGCTGAACTGAAGTCGCTAAAATCTCAGGTCGCATCCCTTGAAAAGAGGATTACAACTTTGGAAACTCAGATGCTGGCTGACAGAACGCTCAAATATCTCCAGCCAACTATCCCTCAGATGCCTCAGACACCCAAAGAATGGCAGAAGAGACAATTTAATGGGATTCCATACTACGTGATTCCACTTCAGCAGAACTCGAAGAAATAAAATCAGGAAAATCGTGTAACCCTTGTCTCTGAGCGAACCGATAAATATTTATAAGAAAGATTACAATATGCGAAAAATAACAATATTAATTCTGTTTTGGCTTATATTCATAAGCTTCGGATGCACTAACCAATCGGCACTGGCGCCGACCCAGGAGCCGAAAAGCAAACTTCCTGCCATTGTGCATATTAAAACAAAAAACGAGGTCGTTACTATTCTCTGCGGACAAACGGGACCTCTCTACAACGTAACAACAAAAGATGGAAAGATACTGGCCCAATACCTCTCAGAAAAGCAGCTTCAAAAAAACCTGCCCGGCATCTATCGTCTCCTTAAGACCTCGTACGCAGACAACCACCCGAACAACGCCTTTATCTGGGCAGGTAGTATTTCACAGCATTGAGCTTGACGATTGTACTATCCAAAACAGCTTTTTCAGAAATACGAAAATCGTCAATTGCGATTTGACAGGCGTGACCATCGATGGAGTACTGGTAACGGACATGGTTAAAGCCTATAAAAAAACGAAATAAAGGCCGTAGAACCGCCATTTTTTTCAAGCCGCCAATCAAAATTGTCGAGTTTGTCCTTATATAGAACCAAAATAATCAAAATTAGACCGAATTTATGTCTCTGCGGTCTGATAATATAGAAAGGAGACCACTATGACATCAACTAAAAGAAGGTTTTGCTGTATTATTTCAGCCGGCCTGCTTCTAATCTGCCTGACCTCACCAAACCGGTGGCTCCCCGGTAACAAGGCACAACTTCTTACGACAGTTCGTGCCGCCGAACACCCGATTCAATTCCAGGGCGGCCCGAATGGACAGCTCCGAAAACTCCTCCAGGAACGATATGAAGTTCTCAGGGTTGCAGTAGGCCTGCTTAATCAGCAATACAGTGCCGGTCAAGTCGGAATACTGGAGATCAGGGATGCCATTATCGAAATGCTCCACGCTGAAGCCGACCTGTCCTCAACCAACACTGAGCGTATAAAGATCTATGAGAAACTCGTAATAATTCTACTGCAACAGGACAAGCCCCTTGCAGAAGCGGTCAATGCCGGCCGGGTAACTCAAATGGAATTCCTCAGAGCAAGAGCCTCGACACTCCAGGCACAAATACAGCTTGAAAAACTAAAGTTTCCACAAGAGACTTTTCAGTAGAAACGCAACAAATCCGTTGCGTCTGGTTGCTCCCCGGGTAGCGGCGCTTTGCCATATCATAACGCTTCCTATATAATAACACATAAGGATAAGCAGATGATAAGAATTGTTATAATGACAGTTATCTATATTGCAGTGATGGGAGGCCTTATTTTCGGTGCGGCCGGTCGATTAGACTGGCCCATGGCCTGGGCATATCTGGTTATCCTAATCGTATCGACTGTTGCTTTACTCGTGCTCGGAGACCGTGAAATGCTCCTCGTTAGAGCACGCAAAGAAAAGGGAGCAAAAACATGGGATCCGTTTCTTGCGAATATTTCCTTCCTTTTGTTCTGGCCGGGCTCATGCGTTATTGCCGGTCTGGACTACGGACGTTTACACTTCTCGCCCTCAATACCGATGCCGGTTCGCCTGATAGCCCTGCTTGCTTTTGCTTTCGGATTGGCTTTTTCTGTATGGGCAATGCTGGCCAATAAGTTCTTCGTTAAGTTGGTCAAAATTCAGACTGATAGAGAGCATACTGTAATAACAAATGGACCATACGCTTATGTCCGTCACCCCGGGTATGCCGGCTCATTGCTGGCGTTTATTGCTCTACCGGTGGCACTTGGCTCGTTGTTGGCGCTTTTGCCTGCATCAGCCGGACTCTCGCTTTGGGTCGTTCGTACATATCTCGAAGACCGAACTTTGCATAAAGAGCTCGAAGGATATAGTCAGTATGCTTCGCATGTACGCTGGCGTCTCATACCGGGTATCTGGTGACAGTAATAGTATTTTCAATGCTTGACTTTACACCCGAATCCTTATAATCTCAAAGCGAGATTAAGGAACACAAGATGGCAAATGACATATCGGAGAACAAATCACTTCCCATCAGAACTTCCGCCCTCTTGTTCCTGTCGCTGAACTTACTTATCTGCATTGTTCTGTGGCTGAGCTTCTTTACCGCCCGAGAACATTTTCCCTCCTGGTTCGGGCCGGTATTTCTTGTTGTTGTCGGACTGTTAATCTGTATCATCTGCTTTTACATCTGGCAGCTCCCCCGAACACTCTCCCTTGTTAAACCGCCCGCCGGATACCAGAAAGCCCTTATCTGGCTGCTTCTTGTCCTCTCGGTCCCCTGCACCTCCGCCCTGCATAAGTTCGCCCCGTTTCGCCTCGATGCTGTTATGAGGTGGTTCGAGATACCTGCCGAATACAACCTCATCAAATACAATTTTATTCTTACCGCAGGCTCTCTTCTGGTAATCCTGATTCTTACTGACCTGTATTGCCTCGGCCGCAAAACTCAGGCAGTTACCGGCCTGGTTATCCTTGCCGGTATAATGCTCGTTCCGAACGATAACTGCGGCAACTACTTCAATCTTCCCTGGATACAATGGATCGGGGCCTCACCACTTATGTTCATGCCGAATTCAGTTGTCCTGCTTATTGGCTACTGCGGCCTGCACGGAATCCGCCCGCGAATAAGCATACTTTTGATGGCAGGAATAAATATCGGCGTGTTCCTCCTCGGCCTCGGCCACCTCACCAAATTCATCTGGTAAAAAAATCCAGTTACGCTTGCCACCTTCAAAGTAGTTCTTCCATCCTCTCCTTACTTATGCTTTATGCCCTTGTACACTTATACTATTTTACTCTTGTTTCTTTAGCCGTTGGATCTGGACTTCGCGGACTTGCAGCTCTGTTGATTTGGATTTTGGCTGCCCCTCGATATATATTCCTATTTTTCCTTTCGCTGGTCCCGATGTACGGACAACGCCGATTTCCTTTCCATTTAGCCAGACCTGAATTTTATCGCCCTGAACTTTGGCCGAGAGCGTATTCCAGCCTTCTTTGTCCAGAAGGTCATCACGCAAGTTTGCCAGAGCCAGCCCTTTTCCCTGAACCATTACGCTGCCTGTAAAGGCCATAGGTTCGCTGCTATCGAATATTTCAATTCGCACTCCCTTCTCCACACCCTGTTCTTTGCCTGTACCTCGCAGCCATATTCCGGCGTGGATGGGCCACGTTGCCTGAAACGTTACCGCCAGCAGGTAATCCTCGTACTCGTCCTTTGTCCAGAGAACGCCGCTTTTGCCGGTTGCTCCGGGCGCTGCAACAATTCTACTCCGCTTAACTGTCCATGAAACATCGCCCGAAGATTTCCAGCCTGTAATGTCACTGCCGTTGAATAGAGCGGCCCATTCTACAGGCTGCTCATTTCCGTTTTGTTGTTCGGCCGCTTCTGTAATGTTGTGCGTGCCGTGGCAGTCCGTGCAGACCGAATCATGTGTAACGGCCCGGCCGTTCGGACGTATCCGGCCGCGCCAGCTCTTGATAAATTCCTCCACCACTTTCTCATCATGGTCAGCAAGACCATAAACGCTGCGTTCGCCGCCCGGCTTGTGGCAGGAAGGATTCGAACACATCGCGCGAACCTCAGAGCGGCCGAAAAGAAGGTCCGGCTTGGTCATCAGCATTTCATCGTGCATGTGCTCGGTAGATAAGCCGTGACACACATCACAGGTAACATCTAAAGTCAGGTGGCTTACCGTTAGCTCCTCGGCCTTCATTGTCGCATGGCAAACGTAACACTTGCTGTTTCCACCCGCTTTTTCAGACTGTGATTCCTGGGCAAAGCCAACTGTGAAAACACATGCAAAAGCCGCAAATATAATTATCCCCCCTGCAAGATATAAATTGGTTCGTTTGTTAAAGTGCACCGGTTTTCTCCTCGTATTAGATTAAATTAAAGCGGCAGGTGCAGTTATACACCTGCCGCCAATCGAAATATCATAGAATCCAACAGGTCTATTTTCGACCGCTATCAACGTTAATCATGAAACGTTCCGATTGCTCGAAAAGCTTCTACACAACTTCCCAGTCGCGCAGCCACTCGTATTCCTGTGGCAGATTCGCCCACTGCTGGTCGGTAATTTCCGTGAGCCACTGCTTATCGGCAGCCGACATTCCAAGGGCCCGGGTATATGAAGCACGTGCGGCGTTCTCAACTTCATAAACAGTTGTCAGTCCCGGCACCGTAGCGGTGATGGCCTCGTTGGCAAGGATGCACTGCAGCGTCAGCCGGGCAAGGTCATTTTCCGTCTTACTGCCCACGCCCATTACGGGGAACTTGACTTTGCCGCTTGTTTCCTTGAAGAGGCTGCCGCCGAAGTACGGCTTAATCGTTACGATACCGACATCCCTCTTAAGAACAACATTAAATATACTCTGCGTCAGGTCGGAGCCATGACCCGGATTGACCTCTTCGATGTTACCCGCTACCGGAGCCTGGCCTTTTACCCTGGTCCTTGAACTGCAGGGGAAAATTATCATCTCGAACTGGGGGTACTTATTTAAGACGTGCTCAAACCAGGGACGACAATGACAGGACATACCAAGGTGGCGAACCTTGCCGGCTTTATGCAGCTTCTGGAAGGTGTCTATCAGGGATTCGACTTCGGCATCAGTATTGAGCTGATCCGTCCCGAGTTTTCCAGCCATTTTGGCCTGTGGACGCCAGATGTCGAGGTAGTCGGTTTTCAATAGACGCAGGCACGTTTCGACATTGAGGGTCTGGTCCTTTACATTACAGCGGTCGGAGCCGCGCGGGCCGAGGTTGTGAATATCGGCGCCAACATACATCTTTTCGCGGCGACCCTTAAGGGCCTCTCCGTAGCAAAGACACTCAGCAGCGGTGGTAATGTCCAGGTAGTTGATACCAGAGTCGATGCAGGCGCTGACAACGTCGGTGCGGTTTTTCTTAACGTCGTCCGGAACTTCCTCATTGGCGAAACTGTCCCAGTATCTGCCGGCATTGCGATTCTTCCAGTGACCGCCCAGACTGACCTCGGAGACCATCATGTTGGTCTTGCCCATCCGCCGGTAGGTCATCTTCTCGTGGAAATTCAGAATCTTCGATGTGTGGACAAAGCCGGCCTGTCCCTCGCCAGCCAATGCACCGGCAATCGTACCGGCAGCCACAAGAGATGTATTACGCATAAAATCTCTTCGTGAAAACTTATCGTTGTTCATAGGTTCTCCTTTCTAATTCGAGCTGGTTTCGGTGTTATTCGTTATGATGAACCGAAGTTTAAGCCTCCGAACCACCTCTGAGGCTAACAACCAAATTAAGTACCGTATATAATGACACAACAGCATGTAAATGTCAACCTCATTTCCATCGGTCTTTGATGGCGTTTTTGTATAGCAGGAGTTGATAAATTTTAAGAGAATTTGGGCTTCATCCTGGAGCAGGGCACGATGGACGAGACCCGCTTTCGCGGGCTCAAGTTTACTAAAGACGAATAATTGGGTTTGTTTGGGTTTGTTTGGCTTTGAATTGGGTTTGTTTTTGGCTTTATTGGGTTTGAATTGGCTTTGAATTGGGTTTGTTTTTCCACTTCGCCAAGTGTCTAAATTTACATATCTCATTGTTAAGAAAGTGGTTATGTTTGTTTTGTAATTTCGTAAATTGGCTTTGTTTTGCATAAAAAGGTGTGTCTGGAAATATGTTATAATTGAAAGAGTGCCTAAAGTGACTAAAGTGCCTAAAGTGAGCTAAAGTTGGATAATTGATGCTCATAAACTCGAAATCCGAAGTTCGAAATCCGGAACAATATCAAAATCTAAATGACTCAAATTCAAAACAACTCCTTCGGGGAGGAAAAAAACACTCCCTCTATAATTAGATGGGTGTGCAGTTTTGAGTCGAAAAATCAGCCAGCTTTCTTGGTGTGTGGTTTGTAACTCATTATTTAGAAAGGAGATAAAAAATTATGAAAATTTATATTTTTGTTTTTGAGAGTGGGCGTTTTTGACTGAAAACACCCTCAGGGTGTTTTCAGCAGTCGTTGGTCGTTGGTGAATGGTGAATAGTTGATGAAGCTGGGTCCTCGCTTAGGACATGCGAGGATGACAATATTAGAGAATTGGGGATTTTGGGGGAAAATGTGGTTGATCCATTCGACCCATTCGACTACGCTCAGGGTGGGCTCAGCTCAGCTCAGGACAAGTTTTTGTTGGTTTTTAGTGTTTTTTGTCGAAAATTGGTTGATTTTGATAGTTTTCGGTGGTTTTTTAAGTTTTTGTGTGAATTTATATCAATATCTTCAAACTCAGAAACGCCACATTAAATAGAAGCACTTAGAGTGTGCGCTGATTTATATATGGAAGGTTACATATTTTACTGTTTTGCAGGAAAGTAGGTGATATTAATAGATGGCTATCTCTTGGTTAGTTTTTACCTTTACGAAATATAAAATTTTGAGTAGCATTTATAAAATAAGCTCAACAATTAATAAAGAGAGGAAAAAGAGAGATGAGAAGAGCGCTGATTGTCGGTATTGATGATTATCCTGAGGTGCCTTTGTCTGGATGTGTAAATGACGCACGTAAAATTCTTAATGTTTTATCAAGAAATGAGGATGGAACACCTAACTTTGATTGCAGGATGTTGTTGGCACCTACGGGTGATGTTACGAGGTATGTTTTACGAGAGAATATAAAGGAATTACTTGGTCATGAGGCAGAGTTAGCGCTGTTCTACTTTTCGGGACACGGAATAGTAAACAACTTAGGAGGATATCTCGTTACACAGGATTACGAAGCACATGACGAAGGTGTGGCTATGAGTGAAATCATTACTCTTGCAAATAAGGCAAGAATACGTGAAGTGGTAATAATTCTAGACTGTTGCCATAGTGGAGCCCTCGGTGAAATCCCAATAATAAGTGAGGACCATGTCATTTTGAGACAAGGTATTTCAGTTTTGACTGCGAGTGGGGCTATGCAAGCTGCTATAGAAGTTGGTGGAATAGGTGGAATCTTTACATCTTTGATTTGCGATGCTCTCAAGGGCGGTGCTGCAGATGTATGTGGGTGTGTTACGGTAGCGGCCGTTTACGCTTATGTCGAGCAAATGCTTGGTGCGTGGGATCAACGACCCTTATTTAAATCAAATATTTCAAAGCTGGTACCTCTTAGAATGTGTAAACCAGTAATTGACATAGGAGTCTTACGATTATTATCAAAATATTTCCCAAACGCAGACAGCGAGTTTTGTCTTGATCCATCCTTTGAGCCAGAAGCGGAACCCAGGAATGAGGAAAATGAAAGAATCTTTTCACATCTCCAAAAATATAGAGCTGCAAGACTATTAGTTCCTGTTGGTGAAGAACATATGTATTTCGCTGCTATGAAAAGTAAGTCTTGTAAACTTACTCCTTTAGGGCAGTTCTATTGGAATTTAGCAAAAGGTGGGAAATTATGAGAATTGGTATTACCGGACACCAAAACTTAGGATCTGAAGTAAGAGTAGGTTGGGTATGTAGGGAATTAAGTTATGCCGTCAAAAAGTATAATGTGACAAAGGGAATCACATGCTTAGCTGCCGGAGCGGATCAAATATACGCGGAAATCCTTAAGGGAGAAAACATTCCTTATATTGTTGTTGTTCCTAGTGATAGTTACGAGAAGACATTTGGAGATATAAGTTCCCTCGAAAAATATCAAATATTACTTAAAAAGGCAAATAGGATAATAAAGTTAAAATTTAATGAACCGAACGAGATTGCATTTTTTGAAGCGGGTAAAAAAGTAGTTAATTTATCCAGAGTTATATTTGCAATATGGAATGGTAAAAAGGCTAAAGGCTTAGGGGGAACGGCGGATGTCGTTAAATACGCTTTAGAAAAAAATAAAAAGGTAGTTCATTTTAATCCAATCAGTAAAAAAGTCACCGAAATTTAACTGGAGGAATAAAAGATGGCTAACAAACGGATATTTATTAGTTTTGCTGTGCCTGAAGATACCTATGCGAGGGATTTTTTGGTCGGGCAAGCGCGAAAGAAAGACTCCCCATTTGAATTTGTCGATATGTCAGTAAAAGAACCTTGGTCTGAGTCATGGAAAACTAGATGCAGAAGCAAGATCAAGGGTTGTGATGGTGCTGTAGCACTTTTAAGCAAAAGTACGCTTAAGGCAACTGGAGCACGGTGGGAAATGAAATGCGCTGTTGAGGAAGGAGTGCCAATTATAGGAATACACATAAAAAGTGATGATAAAGGTACTATTCCATCAGAGTTATCCGGCAAAAAAATTATTAACTGGACATGGGAAGGAATCGCAAATTTCATTAATTCACTGTAGCATTTTTTAATTATGATCAAAATCATATTTCAACATGTGAAATTAACATACTTATAAGATAGATGAAAACTACTGAATAGAAAGTTGAAAATGGATTTTGAACGAAAAGTTTTCATAGCCTCAAGCACAGAGGGGCTTCCGGTCGCAAAAGCTTTGCGCGATGAACTATCAAAGGAAAATATCGAAGTAAAAGTATGGAGCGATCCGGGAATATTTGAACTATCTACTACAACGATTGAATGCTTAGAAGATCAGTCGTCGAGATTTGATTTTGCTGTTGTTGTACTAACCCCAGACGACGTATTCATGTTCCGTTCTGAAGAGGTAAGCGCACCTCGAGATAATCTTATTCTTGAACTTGGTATGTTTATAGGACGGATTGGTAGAAGAAGGACCTTCATAGCTAAACCAAAAGGTGCAAGTCTAAAACTCCCAACCGACCTAGCAGGTGTGACGGTAGCAGAGTATGGAGTATCATCCGACAGAAAAAAAAAGAACTATGATCTCAGTCAAGCATGTGACAAGATTAAAAGAAGTATTAGTCATGCTCCTCTGGCACCAATAGATACTCTAATAACAAGCTTGATTTTTTCTCGACACTTGCTGGAATATTGCCTTTGGGTATTTGAGAAGTATCTAAAAGAACCCGAAAACATTCCTTTGTTTAAGTGTCAGGCGCAAGTGACAGTTACTGATTTAGATGGTGAAATCCTTATTCATGAATCTCCAACGAGCGTGGGGAATGAAATGCAACGACATGTTGGGAAAGTGCTTTGGGCATCATTGCCAATTAATGACACAGATAAACCAATTAAGGTTATTTTCGATTCTGATGCGAAACGAGGGTGGGTACTCTGGGCAGATGCCGGTTACTCACTTATTTACACTCCGATATCCAATCGGAACAATTTACGAGTATGTCTTGTCCACTTTAGGAGGAAATCAGATAAAATATATCTGCTTGAAATGCATCACGAATTAGATACTCCCCTTGATTCAGAGGCTCTAAATCGCATAGCGATAATCATCTCTGACCGAATTCGGAATCTAAAATAATAAAGTTAATGAAGAAAGATTATGATTATTGGGATTGAGAACAAATTACAGCTTTTATATTCGTTGGCTTTTATTTGTACATATGTATGAATGATTTAGATCGTTTACCAGATGCCCCTTTTAAATGATGAATGATGAATGATGAATGATGAATGATGAATGATGAATGATTATTAGGATTGAAGATTGCCGCAGTCGCCTGCGGCTCCTTCGCAATGATTTTATGAAAGCGTGTCTCCTGGTGTTGGGTATAATTACCCGGATACCAGAAAATTATTAGCGGTACTTGCCGCAGAAAGGAGACACGCGTATGGAGATTATAAAGAACCTGAGGTTAAATCGGTTTCACCGACGGCGGTCTAAGCGCGATAGATGTCATGAGCTCTTGAAGCTCGCGCAATGAATGCGACAGATTGCTGGAAGAAACTCATGCCGCTTTGACGGCGAAGAGATGACTTGGGTGAAAACCATAATAATATAAACGTTAGGTGGATATAGATGACAATTTTTCTTTTTTCCGCCCCAATTTCTTGCGAGGGCGAAAAAGAAGAAAAATTTGTAGAGGAAGAATTATGCGGTGTACTTGACAAACGACACGCTTTCAGAGATGACAAGTTATATAGCATTTCTACCGTAGACCAGCATGAGTTGCCTTATAGGCAGGTAGATAAGAGCAGAAGTCCTGTGAGGGACGTAGTACATAAAAACAGTGCCGAACCGAAGGCAGAAATGTGGTTAGCATATTCAGGCAAGCAAAAGGCCTGAAAATTGAGATGGGAACTCCGCCGAGTAACTCGGCGGGGTGAATATTTTTGGATTCCGTATCCCCCGACTACAGCATTCGAGGGCAAGCAAGTACGGAATGACAACAACTTGTCAGGCTTCTGCAGGCACTTTGTCAGGTACGGAGTCTTTGAGAAACGCTTTAAGTGATTGCGGCTCGGCGACTTTACGATATCCCATGGCCTTTATGACTTCAAAAACCTCTGTCCATGTCGGAAAGCGTTTCGAATTCTTTCTTTTATATTCATCGATGGCCAAAAGAAACTCAAACTGTTCATCAGACATCTGGCCCTGCTCGGCGGCTTTTCTTTCTTCGCTCAGCCGTCTTCCCGGCCCCCGCCGGCGGTCAAGTCCTAAACGTCTGTCAACAACATTACTTCTGCGGTCTTCGTCGCCACAATACTCTGGAATATTTTCTTTATCCATTACGTTACCTTATTTTTACCTTGTTAACTTATTGGATATGAGAGCAGCCAAGAACTGCACGGTTAGAATTACAAGAGACAGTTCGGCCTCTTGAATTCGTGCGTGGCCAGAAGATTAAAAGTCATCTTCAAAAAGCTCATCGTCGAAATCGCCGCCGTCTCCTTCATCCAGTGCATAATCATAGAAATCATCATATGCCTGCTGCGATTCAATTATTACGTGTGCTTCATCGAGAAAATCTTCTGGAACCATTACGGCGATTTCCTTGGAACCTAATGCCGGCTCTTTCTGCTCACTGATTATGGCAGATACATCATTAACTTCCAGCAGAGATTTGAACTCTCTGGCCTGCTCCAAATCATCGGCAAATGCAACGACAACATACCCTTGCAGTTTGGCTTGTGATCTATGTGCTTTTTTGGAACGCTTTGCCATTTTATTCCTCCACAACAAACCTGGGCTCTAAAAATGCCTCTTCCAATGTTTAATATCCCCTCTTTTACTTATCTCGTTATTATAGAGAAGGCCGTCATAAGCCTCTCTTTTGGATATTTTCGTCAAATTGGACTCCATAAATTATAAAAAATTACCAACTTAAACGAAAAACTTTGACTTGCCGGTTCCAACTCTCTGACTAACCTGTGTCTGACAGCTCTATTATTATAGAAATTTAGTGTTTTAAGCATATTTTTGTTACATACTCCGTTGATTACATGTAATAACAACGCTCAATGATGTGCCGGACTTAAGGATCTGGTATAGGCGTAATTACAATTTAACCATTTAACAGGGAGGATTTCAGAATGACAAAAGAATCTTTGGTCGTAGCAAGCAAAGTTAAGGCTTATATCAAAAGCAAACAGATGATGACGTCATCGGACGCTCTTGAGGCACTCAGTGATAAGGTCTATAGTATGCCTGACGATGCAATAGCACGAACTCAGGCCAATCGTCGCAGCACAGTCAAGGCACAGGACCTGTAGGCCCGGTTAGAAACCCACCGGCATTTTCTTTCTAACTAAATATCAGGAACAACAATTTACTCGCTAACGCCTTTTGACTAAACATCTTACGGCTGTAGTAGCGATGTTTAAAACAAGCCATTTCGCTATTGAAAAAAGCGTAACGGTTTGTTTTACAGGTTCAAAAAAATACGAAAACACACTTCTTTGGCTAAAGCGAAATATAGCAGGATGTGCAATCTCCGGTATCTTAAAGACTCAAACCGTCCAATTTTGTTCCCATAATCATAACAGGCGTAAACCAAAGCCTATTTTATGCTTATAATAGTAAAAATTAATACAATCCGCATTCCAATCGGGCACCGGCCTATAAAATGTACTGTCACAATAGCAAAATTCGCGATTTTGCACAATTTTTTGTGAACTTTCAACCCCGAAAACACCGATTTATATATTAATAAGCAGTGATGTTAGGGTAGATGTTGTACTTTTTTTTATCGGCTTTGGATTAAGTACAGTGCAATTTACTGCCGATAATGGCCTTATTAAGCCAAATGGCAGGTGACTTTGATAAACAACGGTGCAGCAGCAGGATAGATAGTATGTTTGTAAGATATGGATGAATAAAGGGTTTATTGCAGCTTCTTGTTGAAAAAAAATTATAAAAATAAGCCAATAAATAGTGTAGAGGATCGCAAATGAAAGTTTTCATGTTAGGTTGGGAGTTTCCACCGTTTATCAGCGGTGGTCTAGGCACGGCCTGTTACGGGCTAACCCGGGCAATGGACCAACTTGGCATGGAAGTTACCTTCGTTTTGCCGAAAATAGTCGAGAGTAGTTATGCTACTCATGTGAAGCTGCTAAGCCCGAACTCATGGGTATCATCAGCATCTTTTACGCTCAGTGAGTTCAAAAATGTAAGATTTCACGCAATCAGCTCAGCCCTTCAGCCATATACAACGCCGGATTCTTACCGTTTTCAAATCGAAGAAACTCTCAGACAAAAACAAAAGGCTCTCGGCCTCAGCCTCAGCGGAGCAGGCCAAATCACCCGTGGAGATGATTACAGCACGGATATGTACACTGAGGTCCATCGCTATGCCGCACTTGCTGTTGAATTGGCTAAACATGAGCAGTTTGATATTGTACACGCCCATGACTGGATGACCTATCCGGCGGGCATTGCAGTTTCAGCTTTCACCGAAAAACCATTGATTGTGCACGTACATTCGACAGAATTCGACCGCAGCGGTGAAAACGTCAATCAGACAATTTACGACATCGAACGCCAGGGTATGGAACGGGCAAACAAAGTCATTACCGTTAGTCATTTCACACGCAGTACGGTAATTAACCGATATGGTATTAGCAGTGACAAGGTTGAAGTGGTATATAACGGCGTCGAGCGTAACGGTAACTGGTCTTTGGCGGAAACAGGTATAAAAAAGGACGAGAAACTTGTCTTGTTTTTAGGCCGAATCACAATGCAAAAAGGCCCTGAATACTTTCTCCATGCCGCAAAGAAAGTACTGGAACTGATGGATGACGTCAAGTTTGTCATGGTCGGCTCCGGCGATATGATGAACCGCTCGATTGAAATGGCGGCCGAACTCGGTATCGGACATAAAGTGCTGTTCACAGGCTTTTTGCGAGGCGAAGACGTCCAAAAAATATATCAAATGGCTGACCTGTATGTGATGCCTTCAGTATCTGAACCTTTTGGAATCGCTCCCCTGGAAGCCTTAAACAACAATGTTCCAGTCATAATAAGCAAGCAAAGCGGTGTATCAGAAGTCTTGACTCATGCTCTTAAAGTTGACTTCTGGGACACAAATGAAATTGCCAATAAAATGATAGCTGTATTGAAATATCCACCATTGCAGGAGACCCTGGCGAGCCATGGCAATTTTGAGGTGAGAAAATTAAGATGGAAAGACGCAGCAGCCAAGTGCATCAAAATTTATGAAGAAACACTGGTTGCGGTTTAACAGAATCACACAAAACATAAACATAATATGAGATTAAATTATGCCTTCGGTATGCTTCTATTTTCAAGTTCATCAGCCGATGCGGTTGAGACACTATACGGTGTTTGACCAAAACGATTATTATTTCGACGATTACAAAAATGCTTCTATTTGCCGGAAGGTCGCAAACAAATGTTATCTTCCCGCAAATCGACTGATCCTTGATTTGATAAATCGATTCGACGGCCGATTCAAAGTGGCGTACAGCATAACAGGCGTATTGCTGGAGCAGCTGCTGACTTTCTCTCCGGAAGTTATGAGCACATTTGATGCCCTTGCGGAAACCGGCTGCGTGGAATTTCTGGCTGAGACATATTATCACAGCCTGAGCTTTTTATATTCCCGCAACGAATTCGTAGAGCAGGTAAACAAACACACTGAGACGATCAACAAATATTTCGGCCAAAAGCCGCGGATATTCAGAAATACCGAACTGATATACAATAACGAGCTGGCCACACTTATCGAGTCAACAGGCAATTTCGACGCGATAATAACCGAAGGCGCAGACCATATCCTTGGCTACCGAAGTCCCAATTTTGTCTATAAGCCGAAAGACTGCAAACATCTGAAGCTTTTACTGAAAAACTATGCGCTCAGTGACGATATTGCATTCAGGTTTTCCAATCGCGCCTGGACCCAATGGCCTTTGACGGCAGACAAGTTCGCCCAATGGATAAGCGATGTCAACGGCAACGGAAATGTCGTCAATTTGTTTATGGACTATGAGACATTCGGCGAGCACCAATGGGAAGACACCGGTATATTCGATTTTATGCGACATCTGCCGGTAACGGTCTTAAGACACCCTGACAACAATTTCAAGACACCAAGCGAGGTAGTGGATAGTTACCAACCCGTGGGCATAGTTGATGTACCGCACGTTATAAGCTGGGCAGATATTGAAAGAGACCTTTCGGCCTGGGTCGGAAACGCCATGCAATCCAATGCCATCCACGAACTTTACCGTCTCGAAAAGAAAATTAAACAAACCGCCAACGAACAAATCATTTCGGACTGGCGGAAACTTCAGGTTTCGGACCATTTTTATTATATGTGCACAAAATACTTTGCCGACGGCGACGTGCATAAATATTTTAATCCTTATAATTCACCTTACGATTCTTATATAAACTTTATGAATGTATTAGGTAATCTTAACAGCCGTTGTTCCAAAACCTCAGAAAAGCAAGCGGCGTCACCGACACCACAACAAAAGGCGACAAAGCGGTTTTTGCAAGCGGGCTCACACATTAATAAACCGTCCGATTTGCAAACGATAACTCCATGTGCGCCGGCAAATCAGGACTGATTCTTTACCGCTGAAAACAACTTCGACTTTCTTCCAACAGGGACTTTATAATGGAGTAATATAATAGGATAAAAGGAATGTCCAGGGGGCCTGATATATTCCCGCGATGACGTATTCCGGAGCAAGATTGTGTTAGCACTGCAAAAAGCTGATAGAAGATGGCCCATGTTTCACAACAAGTCTCATAACAGCAGCCCTGCAAAAGCAGGCATATCAACCGCCAACCAACCTATTGAAGATTTATTGACGAAGGAATGGCTGTTGACCAACGAGCACGGCAGCTACGCATCATCGACTATCGTCGGCTGTAATACCCGGGGGTATCACGGGCTGCTTATCGGCTCCCTTAATCCTCCGGTTAACAGGATAATGGCGCTGGCCTATTGTCTGGAAATGGTTATTGTTAAAGGAGAGTCATTTAACCTTTCAACGTTCGAATTCAACGACAAATTCACGCCGAGCGGCTTTACCCTTCTAAAACAATTCCGACAGGATTTCGGGGTACATTTCGACTACGAACTGGGCAAACTCAAACTGACTAAATCCATATATCTTCTCCGCGATAAAGATACCGTAGCCCTGGTCTATGACTTTACCAGAGTTTCGGAACCGCTGGAGTTTGTTTCAAGGCCTTTCATCGGCCTCAGAGACTTCCACACCCTGCAGCAGTCTCACGCTCCTTTATGTTCCGAACAGCTCGGTGACAGCGTACTGGTTCGTCATGATGTGCCGAATAGCTGTGAATTATTGCTGAACTGCCCATCCGTGAACTTTGTCGTCGATCGTCAATGGTGGTTTAATTTCGTATATCGCAGCAATAAAGAAAGGGGCCAGGCTTTTACCGAAGACCTGTGGACTCCCGGCTTTTTCAAGCAACGGATAGAAAAACCGGGCAAAATTGTTTTATGGGCAACCCTGAGCCCACAACAATCCCGCTGCGAGCCCGAAGAGCTGACAGAGCTTAATATCGATAGAGTTCGAAAAAATCTGCTAAGGCATCAGGAAAACATAAAACGTAAAGGCATATCGATGCAAGCATCGAAAAACGGGAATCAAGTATCGAATTTCGAGACACTTTGTCTGAGTGCCGATGCTTTTATTGCAAAACGACATACTAACAATCACCACAGAACCACTATTCTGGCCGGCTACCCATGGTTTGCGGACTGGGGCAGAGATGCTTTTATTTCTTTGCCGGGATTGCTACTGTCAACCGGCAGGTTTGACGAGGCAAAATCCGTCTTGACTACATTCGCTTCAGCAGCGGATGAGGGTATGATTCCAAATCGTTTTGATGACAGGAGCGGCACAACTTACTTTAACAGCGTTGATGCTTCTCTTTGGTTTATCAACGCGTCTTTTAAATACCTGAAGGCCACCGGCGATTCAGATACCTTCAATCAGGAACTCATGCCGACAATCCGCTGGATAATAGAGTCCTACCATAAAGGAACTCGGTTCGACATCCATGCCGATACCGATGGCCTTATAACA
Organism: Planctomycetota bacterium; assembly: GCA_014384025.1. Classification (GTDB taxonomy): domain Bacteria; phylum Planctomycetota; class Phycisphaerae; order Sedimentisphaerales; family Anaerobacaceae; genus NIOZ-UU13. The sequence goes on from JACNGQ010000212.1 coordinate 23,654, forward strand.
GCAGGTAATTACCAAACACAGTTAACATGGATGGATGCCAAGTACGAGGGGCACGCCTTTACGCCCAGATGTGGAAAAGCGGTCGAGATTAACGCCCTGTGGCATAATTCCCTTTGCCTTTTAGCCCAATTTGACGCCGCTTGGGATATAGAAAACTCAGAGCACTCCGCAAGGGGTCTCAATGACTATAAATCAATGGCAGAGAAAGTTCGGACCAGCTTTTGCGAACTATTCTGGAACGAAAGCAAGGGTTACTTAAACGACTGTATTTTGCCTGATGGAGTAGTCGAAGACAGTCTCCGGCCGAACCAGATATTCGCTGTTTCACTTGGGTTTTCACCATTGTCGCCATCACAGCAAAAAGCCGTCGTAAAGGCAGTTAAAAAACATTTGTTGACGCCTTACGGGCTGCGAACATTGAACGTTCAAAACAGCCGCTATCATGGTATATATACCGGCCCGCAACAACAACGTGACGAAGCTTATCACCAGGGTACAGTATGGTCATTTCTGTTAGGGCCATTTGTGGAAAGTTTCCTGAAGGTCAACGGATTCAGCCACAAAAGCAAAAAAAAGGCGGCGGAATTTATCCAGCCTCTGCTGAAGCACCTCACTGAGGACGGCTGTCTCGGGTCCGTTTCGGAGATATTCGACGGCGATAAGCCGCACAAACCAAAAGGATGCTTTGCTCAGGCATGGGGCGTCGCCGAACTCATCAGGGCGTATCAGCTGATACACGACTAAAAATATATCGAATAATAGATGTCGTATGATGAATTTCGGCATCTTCAATTCGATATTAAATATTCCTTAATTGTTCCCACCCTAAAGATAAACCTGTCAGTTATGCAGTGCATTTCACGGCCAACAATAAGCAGGTAAGATTTGGCGTCAGGTATGGTAAAATGTTCGGTTTGCGACAACACCAGACCATTTATTACAAAGTATTTACAAACCATTTCTTCTACGAAAGCGTATAATATGTACAAGCAATAACGATACAATAGTGTGATTCTTAATCAGGAGATTTGAGATGAGAAAACCACTGTTAATTCTGGTATGTATTGTTGCATTATTTTCTATTGCCACAGTAAAACCACAGGACACCAAGACCACAAAGATCATTCAGCAATACCTGAAGATGCCACATCCCGAAGATGCTTCGTTTAACGAAGCACGGATAGCAAGAATGGAAGTTCTCGCCGGATTGGAAGCGATGCCGGATGATGCCGCAGGTGCAATTGGCCGGGTACTGTCAGAAGTAAAGAATCCCCGACAACGTGCCGAACTTGCTGAAACGCTTGGGCGGTATTCTCATACTAAGGAATCAGCGGCACTACTGTTTAAATTACTGAAAGATTCCGACGAGAACGTTCGTGGGCAGGCCATACATGGTTTGCGTATGATGGCCAGACGCACGAACCGCGCCGGCGGCAAGCGCACTCAAAGAGGGTCGGACTTCGCCCCCAGGGTTGAAGGTCTTGTACCTTATTTGATATCCGCAGTTTCTGACAAGGCAGAAATTAATCGCGTTTCTGCGTTATACGCTCTTGCTGATACACGCGAACAACCGGCCGTATTGGAGCTTCGAAATCGACTTAGTGACACAAGCGAGAGGGTCAGGTTTTACGCGGCATGCTTTCTTACAGAGTATCAGGATGCAACAGGATTATCTGAAATGCGGAAAGCTCTTGCTCGTCTTCGCCGAATTGTACCTGAAGATAATCTTAATTACGACCACTATGTTCAGGTAGAAATGCTGCTCGCTTCGTTCGAGCGCATAACAGGAAAGAGTTTTGGCCGGATACCAATGAATCCGCTTTTAGGCAGCAATACCAGACAAATACAGCGCACAGAAAAACACTACAAGGTTCTCCTTGATACCTGGGCCGAATGGTGGGCATGGGAACCAAAGGATGAGAAAAAGTAACAGCTAACATTCAACACTTTAATTCTTCACGAATCAGGCAGCCTTCACAGGGGCAGAAAGCTCGAATATTCTCCTCGGGCGTGGCGGGGGGCACTTCACAGCCCGGCATTAAAATGAATTTGTCCGGGGCATCTTTGAGGCACTGTCTGGCGGCGTCTGCTACATCCCGGGGGCTGCCATCAAACACGACACCTGCCGGATTCAAATTACCGCACAGAGTAACCTCGGGCCCGGCATGCTCTCCGGCCTTCTTGAGCGGGACCATCCAGTCAACGTCTATGATATCTGTTCCGCTTTGGGCCATATGTTGTACGATATTTGTTATATCCCCGCAGACATGCAGTTTCGCCGCAGCCCCGGCCTCGTGAACAGCCGCTATCAGTTTCTGCTCCAAAGGCAATACAAGATCGGCATACATCTTTGGAGCAATTAAACTCGCCGCCGAATCACCAACACCAACCATGTCCGCACCGGCCTTTACCTGGGCTATGGCAAAAGTAATTGCATTCTGGATAATAATATTGCCAGCTTCAATGAACAGGTCCGGCCTGTCTATGAGGTCAAGCATCGCATTTTCAACCCCACGAAGGTCGCCATACTCCGCCAATGGGCCTTCTACCCAACCTAATACACTGTGAGTTTGCCCGATTCCAGAGGCCATCTTATGCACACTTTCAATCCGCTGCTTCGTCCGTTCGGCGTTTTCGATATCAAACGGCTTCAAGCAAGGTATGTCCTGGCGGCTCTTTAGGAACACATCCTTCGGCCTTCCAACTCCTTCGGGGGGATATTCGAATTCCATTCCATAAGCAGAGGCTTCACGCCAGGGGTCACTTATCGCGCTTATCTGGTCGATATTAAACGCCCGTGTAACCGCAAGCTGTGCCTGGGCCAGGACGTCACCATCGAGATAATAATCTCTGTATGAACGCCCAATGAAATTGGCCGCCCAGGCCATAAAGATAGGCGTAACGGCGGGACGGTCGTAAGAATTGCCCTTTAAAATCGCATAAATTCGTTCTTTCGGAGTCATAAAATCACCTTATGTTATTTTGACAAATCAGCCGAATTGACCAGGGCCAAAAACGAGCTCTTCACCTGCTCAAATGTCGGTTGCTTCTGAGCTTTTCCTGTACCGGTTTTTTTCAGCCAACGGGGCGAAATCATAAGCAAATAATCAAAGCCGGCCGGAATCACATCCTGACTCTGCCGAAACGCCTCCCGCAGCAGCCGCTTCAAACGGTTACGGATAACCGCACCTCCGCATGATTTGCCTACAGATACCCCAAGTCGAGCAAAGCTGCAATCGTTTTCAGCCATGTACAGCGTAAGCGGCCCGTTGCTCAGACGCCGGCCGCGATCTAAAACAGATTTGAACTGCCGGCTGTTGATAAGCCTTTTCTCTTTCGAAAATGAAAGCCGCTTCAAGATTCCACCACTGTCACAATTCGTTCCCCGACGTGTCCGGGTACGGATTTATTTCTCGGCCAACTGCTTTGCTTCGGGCCAATACCGACTTTTATCCCATATATATCGACAAGATAAGATTGCAAAACCAAACTAAGCATCCCGAGTTTTGTCTATATTATCAGCCTTTTGAAGTTGTGACAAGCCTGATAATTTTTCCGACGGGGCGGGCTTGGGTATTTCACCGGCCTTCGATAAGGCAATCTTTGTAAGAATCGGGCCAATAATCTCGAAGAAAATACAGGTGGCCGTAATCGTAGTCAGTACTACAGTCCCGATATTCACGGCATGCGGAAGTCCGTATTGTACATCCAGCAGACCAAACTCATGCTTTACGATAAGTGAAAGACCGATCGCAACACCGGCTTGAGAAAGAATACCAAGACCTATATATCTTTTAATTTTATTATCGATATTACCAACCATAGCTCCAAGACGGGCCCCGCCTATCAGACCCGCCGAGCGGCCAAAAATATAAACCAAACCAATGGTTCCCAATGCAGGCAGAGCCGATAAATCCAGATGTGCACCTGCGAGGCAGAAAAACAGTATAAAAAGAAGCGGCATAATCTCCAGCAGCGGTTCCATAACCCGATGAACCAGAGCTTCACGTCGGGTATTAACCAATACGAATCCAATTATCATATTAGTCAGGATTAATGACAAATGCCACCGCTTGGATAAACCCGTTGCAATAAGAACCGCACCAAAAACAAAGATTAGGATATCTTTGGAACTCTGCTGCCTGCGAACCACCTGGCAAAACGCAAACCCGATTATTCCGCCGACAACAACACTCAAACCGATTTCCTTCAAGGGTATCCACATCGCCGGTAGAATACTTCCATTGTGGCCTGTTGATTCTGCTATAAGCATGTTTTTGGCGAAAGCGGCCGCAAAGCCGAAAATTATAATGGCCAGGCCGTCGTCGAATCCGACTACTGCATAGAGGGCTTTTGTCAAAGTGCCTTTTGCTTTATACTCCTGAATCACTGCAACCGTGCCGGCAGGAGCACTCGCAGGGGCCATTGCCCCGAAGATTAATGCAAGAGGTAAATCACGCGTCAAAGCGTATATCGCGCCGGTTACCAAAAAAAAAGCTGCAAAAGATTCCGCAAAAATGATAGAGATAATCCCCGGGCCAAGACGTTTCAAAGAAGATAAGCTTAGCTCCGCACCGATACTAAAAGCTACGAAACCAAGAGCTATTTCCGTGATGAATGACAGATGCTCAATCATCGATTCGCTTATAAGGTGCAACAATGACGGCCCAAAAATAACTCCCAGAATCATATAACCAATAAGAGACGGCAGCCTGAACCGTTTGGCTGTATGGCCCATATAAAAGCCGATAATTGTAACAATACCCAAAAGGGTTAAAGCGGAAAAATTCAAAAAGGAAATATCCAAAGTCATTTCAAAATACTCTTATCTTGATATTAAATTTCTTTTGACAGGTTACGAGCTGCTATTCAAGTGAACCGGCCGCATATGACAGGTCCTGGCTGGTTACTATTACCCCCGTGCATTCATTGAGGTCCCCGGTAACACTCTCAATGATACGAATAGCTTCGTTGACAAGACGTTTATCAACGACCGCTACGATAACCTTGCTGAAACTGTCCGGGTTATCACGCCAGAAATCAGCAAAAAGGGGCACTTTTGCGAGATACGCACCGACGTTTTCAGTATTGAAAACAACGAGCGAACTCGTTTCCATACCCGTTAAATTCTCGAGGATTTCACGGAAAACGTTCTCGTCCTGTATAAAAACATTCAAAAGACACTTGGCTTCCTGTTTGCTTGTGTCAATCTCGGCGTGAGTATGACGAAGAAAGCTTTCAAATACCGCTTCAGAAGTACGTTCGGCGAGTATCTCTTCTACGGAACCGGGTATTAACAGTGTACGTGAAATAGCCGAAAGCAGCTTGAGATGCTTATTGGGTTGGGTTTCAGGAGCTATAATAAAAATGATAAGTTTGACTTTTTCCCCATCCAAAGCCTCAAAATCAACTCCGGATGGAATTGTGATGATACCGACAACAAAATCAGTGACAGCTTCGAGCCGGCAGTGTGGTATCGCTATACCCTTGCCGAATCCCGTTGAGCCAAGAGATTCACGCTCTTGAAGACCTGCCAATATCTCCTTCTCCGAAACATTCCTGAGAGAGGAATTTTTTCTTGCAACCTCCACAATTTCACACAACACCTCAGCCTTGTCTCCAAACTGAGCTCCGGCAACGATACATTCTTTTCGTAAAACATCAATAAGCTTCATTTTTCAATTTCCTGTTTTTATAGGCTGATTATGGTCTATTAATGTTAATAACATACTCCGCCTCGCTGACCTTTTTAAAATCATAATTTTACGAAAAACGGGCGGGAATTTTCGCTAACAACTTATTCGAAATCGCATTCACAAACAACAAAATAGCAGAATTTTGCTTATCGATAAATATCCCTTAGTCAAATACTTATAGCCGATATGCAAAAGGGGCTTATACTAACCTAAAAATCTGTTTTGTCAAAAGATTTCCGATGTTGGCTAATTATAATTTTAACTTAAAGGCACATCGTGTTTTCTGAGCGGGGGTCTGCGATAGTTTTTGGGCCGTTGTTTAGGGCCCCGGCGAGAACCATACACCTGAAATCAATCATCGGGTCGTAAAATATCTTCTTCAAATCGACCGAATTTACCATCATACCGGGGCGATTCATTCTAAGCTGTTTTAATATTTTGCCGTCCGGCCGGATAAAACAAGATGGATACGGGGAATAATACCCGCTCGAATTTGCACAGCTTGCCCAGAAATAATTCGTCGCAGCCCGGCATTGCATAGTCTGCCGCATAATGTGCGTATGTATGCTCGGGCCTTTCTGGCGGGCGTTGTAAAATGATTGGAAAATGCAGTTGACGCCTTCCAGGTAAAGCCGGCGGTACAACTCTGGAAATCGCAAATCAAAGCATATAAGCAGTGAGCATTTAACGCCCTTGATGGTAAAGTTCACAAACCTGTTGCCCGGAGTCAACCGTCGTAAATCACCGGGGGTGCAGAATCTTTTGTCGTAGCGGTCAACAATCCTGCCCTCAGCATTGATAAGATACAAGCTGTTGTGCGGCTTGTTCGGCCCGGTCAATCTATGTGTACTTCCAAGAACAATCCAAAGCTTAAGTTTAGCCGTAAGGGCCATAATCCTCTCGGTTTCTGCTTTGAGCAAATCCCAATCGTATCCGGCAAAGTTCGGAAAGTCCGTACCAACATACCCGCTCAGAGCGCATTCTGAAAAATGAACGATATCGGCTCTGGCCTTTTTCGCTTTGTGCAAATAATCACAGATTCTATTTGCGTTTCGCTTTACCGAATCACTAACACCAAACTGACAAGTTGCAATTTTCAAACATCTATCAGCCACAGAGTTTTCCCTTTTATTTTAAGCCAAAATGACACAGAGAGCTTGGCGCGGCTTCGCTTCGCTCAGCCGCAACCAAAAAGGATAGCGTTTTAGCTATA
>JACNGQ010000351.1 GCA_014384025.1 Planctomycetota bacterium
TTATCTTCGGCTCATCCGTTAGTCCTGCATACTTCATATACTCTCAACTTTCATAGGATGCTTTTCTATCATAATTTCTATCATATTTAGTTTATCGGCCAGCCGCTTACAGAATTTGGAGTTGAAGAACTATGTGGTGGCAGCGAAACTTTATAGGGTAAGACTTCCCCTCCGGAATTTTGCGTTCATGGTCGGAAATTCTATGATCCCGGTCAGGGAAATGTGCATGCGGGCTGAGTTTCCAGCCTCCCTTGTCCGCAATATTCCTGAATACAGTATTGGAATCGCCCGACAACAAATAGCCAAGCATAGCTGCTTCATCTGAAAAAGGTGAATATCTACAAGTCAGAAAATTCGATCGTATCTCCTTAATGTATTCTGCTACTCTCCCATGTGTCCTTAATACCTTCGCCTCCAACGACCACATCACTCTTGGATTGTTGCGCAACTTGAAAGCGATGTCGTATTGTGGTGGTTGGGCGGATCCACCAAGACGTGTCTCATGCTCATATGGACCGTGCTGAACATAAAAGGGCTCATATCCGGTCATTACTTCACGAATCTTTGGTTCAAGTAGCTGCGTAATGTCTCTTTCTAAATCGTCATCGTCCTCAGAGCAGCCAACTTGCGATAAAGACTCAGCACAAAAGCGTTCGTAACCCTTCCACACGAATTCCAAAAGTATTATTGTACCAGCCGCTTTCCATCTGTGTAATACAGAATTGAATTCTTGCGTGTCAGGCCATTGTCTCTCTGAATAGGTTTTTCGCGCTACCAACTATCTCTCCCTCAATACTTTATTTGGACTCTGATCCTTCACGCCAATGCATAATATCTTCCGCTATTTCATCCGCATCCCTCATAGCCATAGACCTTGTCCAATAACGCACTTGATCTGGCTTGACGATAAATATGGTTGGCACCTTTCTACCACCTATCGAAATAGTATCATATATTCGGGCAATTCGCTGGTAGAAAATACCTCCATTAGTTCGTCCGCTCGGCGATTTTAAAAACTTCTTATTTAATTCTTTCAATCGCTTGATTAATTCCGGCGAATCAATGCTCTCCAGCTTGACAAACGCCTTCCCTGGTGTCTCAAGATGTATGCCAACCAAACGCACAGGCAAGGACGCCTCATTTTCTTCTGTAAAAATATTGGCTGATATTTGCTTGTCCTGTCCAAATCCAGCTCGAAGCACATGCGCCAAATAATAACAGTATTCTCTTAAGACACTTTCATTCCCATCATCTTTCGCCTTGCCACTCAGAGTACGCGTTCGTTGTCGTCCTGGAGAACTAATACCACCCTTGAAATCCGGCAACGTAAATTTAAATAAGTCCTCGACTAAGACCCATTCAGAATCTTTGAAACCAAAAAGTTGTTTCACACGCACATCCACACCCTCAATCCTCTCAATCTCTTTCAATACACCGCACTTGCACTTGGGAATTGGAATTCGTAACAGGTTTTCCTTATTTGGAGATGGTCTATAGAAAGCAAAGCGACCGCTTGAAAGAAGTGTAAAGTAGACAGCAATAATACTATTCAAGCTAAGGCAAGCCGATTCAAGTAGCAACTCATACTCAATTGGAGCATGCATGCTTATGTATATCGAGGAGCAAATCACGGGGCCAAGTTCCACGTTCGATTTGACAAGTGCGGCCTTAAATCTCCCATCCTTGTCCTTGCGCCAGCCGAGCTTCAAAATCAGTTGCGGGAGCTTGAATGCGCTGAGATCTTTAGAATGTCCCTTATATAGGAACGGATCCTTATTAACGTTAAGCTGCGCAGCGTCAAGGTACATTAACGTACCCTTTGGAAAAGTTTGAGAATCCAAGAGGGGCATACCAACAATTTCATCTTGGCGATCTACTCTCTTCCCGCGCCCAACGCCCCGTCTTGTCCTAACTATACCCTCCCGCTCAAGTTCTTCTAAGCTCGTTTCATGACACAACCGTCGCATAATCTCAAGGTCGCGTCGCCCGCCCCAAGCCAACGCTGTCCAAACAAGTGGGTCTTGGGCCGCTTCCTCTGGCCAGACTTTGCTTTCGTCGCAGGGCTCAATTATTATTCTGTACCTTTCTTCTTCAGTATGAGAACGCTTCGGATGCACATAACTGATAGCCCCGCCTTCAGGTTGTGTTGGAGCCATCTTGACAATGCACGCTGGCGAGGTTGCCCTTGGGAACAGTACAAATCTCAAGGCGGAAAGATTCACTATCTTTTCCACCTTGTAGGTCTTAAAGAATTTAGTGCGGAACTTCCTTGCAGTCGATTCTGTATTGAAAAGCATTACACCTGCAGGTTGCAACATTACGATCCGCCCAATCTTCTTGGTCAAGGCAGCGGCCTTGACCATAAACAAGGGGCCAATGTTATGATTAGCGATAGGCCATGTCTCTTGTGGCTCCCTATTTGCCCACTGCAGCGCTTCTTTGGTCTCAGTTCCTTTGCCCCACGGTGCGTTCCCAATCACCAAGTCGTACTTGTTCTGCTCTTGATCTGTTCGGAATCCAGCTTTATCCTCTTCGAAAAAATCTGATTCTATTAGCCTCTTGTCACGCAAGCGTGGAAACTGCATGTTCTTCTGCCATACATGCCTTGGCTCAATCTCATCACACATGGTAAGATACAGGCTGAAAGACGCAACTCGAACAGCATTACGCTCCTTATCAACTCCAAAAAGATTCTCAAGCAAAATCCTCCGTAGACTCTCCACTCCGGGTTTACCATTGGCCTTCTTCCATCTGTGAACAAGCCGTTGGTAGGCCTTCACCAAGAAGATTCCCGACCCGCACGCGGGATCCAGGATTTTCAAATCCCACTTTTTGCTGTCCCACGGAAGTACTTCATCGAGTATCAGGTCAACCACATAACCGGGCGTATAGTGAACCCCAACCGCTTCCTCAGCTTGTTCTTCTTTTTCACCTTTCTCTTTCTTCTTAGTCACAAATTCCTCGTAGATGCTACTGATAAACCCAAGAGGAATAACATCGAATGCGTATTTCGGCCATAAGCAACGTTGGCCCGTCCCCATGTCCATCTGGCCCCGAACGAATTCTGATAGGAGCTTCAGATGCTTCTCTTCCACTTTCTCCATTTCAGCTTTCCACTCCCGCTCACGTTCTTTGGAAGTTTCACCCTTGCCGGGAAACAAATCTCCGTTAAACCTATCGTTGAGTTCTCGAAAGAATCTGTAAGTCTCCCCGTGACTTTGTAAAATGCTCGCTAAATCTTTGTGAACTTTCGATAAGATTCCTTTTTCATAAAGACTTCTCAGAATATTCTCGTTAAGCGCGGCATTTCCTTGAGAATCTTTCCGCTGAAATAAGAACTCCACAAAGATTATTCTTGCAAGCAAATCATGGCAAATATCTTCGGTCAACTCCGCACCCAGAAGTTGCTGCCGAAGACCCTTCAAATCCTCAAGCATTAACTGATCGGCACGCTGATCCCGATGAAAGTATTTCGAATATTTTGGCTTTCTGAAGAAACTTCCTGAAGTCAGTTCGATCCACTGTAGCGCCTTTGCTGCTTGTGTGGATAACGACCATTCCTTAAACAAACCTCCCTCCAGCTTTTCCACACATAACTCCCCAAAATCTTCTTCAGCTTCTAATGGCCGCTTCCAACAAGTCCATACCTTGACCAAGGTTGGCTCCACCGTTATCAACATCGGTGAGTGAGAAAAGCTCCACGCTAACCTGTGCGTTTCGCGCAGGACATCCTCATGAATGTCCCTTGCAAAGTCGCAAACGATGGCCAGCGGATCTTCCGTCTTATTTGAGCGAGGGTTAGCTGCTAATACACCCACATTAACATCGACATCGTGTCGCCTAATGGCGGTTTCCAGCTTACGCCTCGCTAGGTCGGCAATAACCCCAGGGCCCGCCCCCTTAGGCCTCATTATCTCTTGTCTCTTAGGCCAACCAAGGCGTTCGTGAGTTAGTTCGAGCAGTTTAGACATATCAACAATTAAGATCCCTAACAACTAAGAAAGCCCAAAAATACGGAATTTGGACTACAATTTCAAGAAAAATCGCCCCAGTCAGATCCACCAATAGAAATACGCTGGATTAACTTATTTTACCATAAAAAAAATCAGTAATTCCCGCTGTACCCCGTAAGATATTAAAGCCTATCTCGCAGTTACCACTATTTCCTAAAATATCTCTGAGCGATGCAAACTTCTCAAAGAATTAAAAATACCACTAAAAATTAACAAAATCAACCAATTTTTCACCCAAAATCCTATCCTTCTTGTCCTTCTTGATTCTTGCGTCTTGAGTCTTGCGTCTTGAGTCTTGTGTCTTGAGCGTAGCATGTCTTGGTCTTTTTTATTTATTTCAATTGATTTTTCGCTCAAAATATGGTATAATACAACTTGTTGGACAGAAGTCTAACAAGGGGGCCCCCAGAAGGGGGAAGTTCAGGCCAGAAAGCCAAGTCCTAAGGGTCAGCAGGCCCAAATTCGTGAATCTCAGAAAACCAACGTCTTTTGGCGGAGTCAATATTGGAGCGAAACGGAAAATCCTTAGGGGAATTACCAACTATGAGCATAGAGAATCCAACTTTAGCTCACTTTAGGCATTTTAGACACTTTAGGCACTTAAGGCGATTTGGCTCTCTCTACAACTGTAGAGAAAGCTCTACAAATCAGCCCTTTTTATGCAAAACAAACCCAATTTTATGCGTTTTTCAACTGAAAACGATGATTTCACGAAAAAACAAAGCCAAAACAAACCCAATTCAAACCCAATTTTATCACCCTTAAGGGTGCCATAAGCGATACATTTGGCTGCCATACAATTATATCCTATATTTTGAGTAACGAACTATGGCGTTTTTTGATAGTCATTTCTAAATTTGGGGGAAACTTTATGTCAAAGATGAAAACATCTTGCGGGATCGCTGCAATTCTATTTACAGTTTTGCTCATGCTCGGCTGTAACGATATTAACCGAAAACACTTCACGAAATTAGAACTAATCAAAACCGAAAACGGAAATCAATACTTCAAGTACAGAGCATCAACGGGTACAGCCGGACTAACCTGCGCACCAGGCAGCAAGACATGCAAGATAGACAACTCATACCGTGTGCCTATTTGGCCTTTGGAAGATAAAGAGGCCGAAAAAACACGTTTGACATGGCTGGAAAAATCGCTTTCCTCAGAATATGGCTTCCGTTGCGAAAGTGCAGAATACGAGATTATATGTAGAGAGCCTATCTTTGAAAATAGTATGTACGATGTATGTTACGACGTCAAAGTGAAACCACGGCAATAAGTCTAACTCGTTACGTATAAAACATTTAACATTATAGCATCATTAAGAAAAAGAATAGGATAACTACCGCATATTGCCAACAAACTGTACGTGGGTTCTGTGATTGTGGCCAATTTGGGATGCGGCACGTCCGGTTTTCGTTATTATATCCTTGTATTGTCCGTCATTATGCTGAGGCGTCGCCTTATTTTCCTCACATTGAAATACGTCACCAACGTATAGAGCCGAATCGGCACCTTCCAGGCTGTTATGGTATGCCATTCTAATTATTACCCCATCAGGAGGAAGATAAGGGCGTCGAACTTTGAAATTTGACGATCTGCTTCTGACTTTGGGTATATTGCCTGGAGAATACAAGGTGCTGAACGAGTCAATAACGGTTCCATCATGGGCGAGTAACGCAATATCAACATGACCTCTGGCCGAATCACAACAGTTTTGTAAACCGCGCTTAACATGCCCCAAAATTACAAGCTCATCTCCATCTTCATAAGTATATGCCTCGTTAATGAAAACATCTTCAGTAGTAGTATGATTAAACTCACCGGTAACACAGCCCGGTACCAAAACAGAAGACATCATCACTCCTGAACCAACAATAAAATATAAAAATCTATAGTTCATTGTCGCCTCGCCTTTCATATTTGTGAAGCTTGTTATTTGATAGTCATTATATCTGATTTTTTAACCACCATCCCCAAGATATTATTATAGTAGAAAAACCATCTTAAGTCAACTAGCGGATTCAACTCATAAGTGCAACTGAGTCGCCAAAATTATGGTGAGCTGGTAT
>JACNGQ010000353.1 GCA_014384025.1 Planctomycetota bacterium
ACTAGTACCCAGACACAGTGTGTTGGAGTTGGACAGTATTCGGCTGTGTCCGGCGGCAAAGGCTCGAAGGGTATTGTGGTCAATACTGTAAATGTTGAGATGGGCCAGGGACAAATTGTTAACGGAGGCCCGGCTTTTCCACATTAGAGCAGCTAAATAACGATGTAGATAAGAACCTATCCGAATGAGCCTTAAAGAGACCTCTTGTATGAAAGAGTGCTTAATCTCTTTAAGGCTCTGTCTTTACAGAACTTTCCTTATATCCCATATTTTTGTAACATTTTTTAGTTGCAGGCAGCGTCCAATAATATTAGCATTCCGGCTATAATAAGCGTGATCGGCAGAATATAGTTATTTGCCCCTTAAGGTCGTCACCCAGCTTATGGAGGTCGGGTAATATAATTACTTCTGGGTATGGAATGGATGCACACAGCAGATTAAAATGGCTTATTTCATTATTTTTCGTATGGGTAAGTTGGAGCACCGCTGTTTTTGCCGGCCCGACTTTTATTTACAGCAAGGACTTTGACCTGCCAATCCTCGACAAGCAGGCCTCGGGCAGCTCAATAACCGAGGCGATAATAGAAGTACCCGACCATTTGACTATCTATGACCTCGATGTCGGCATCAATTTGACGCATACCAATGTGTTCGATTTGCAAATTTTCGTTCAAAGCCCTCTTGGAACCCGGCTTTGTTTAAATATGTATGATTTCAAGGATGAATTTTTTAAGGGTGAAGATTACGTTCAAACCATATTTGACGATGAGGCTGAAATCCCGATTGAACAGGGCACAGCGCCTTTTACCGGGCGATTTAGGCCTAAAGCCGGCAGCTTATTGGAAATATTCGATGGTGAGGATGCCTACGGATTTTGGTGCCTGCAGATTTATGATATGTGGTATTGGGACACCGGCAATTTGGAGAGAGTCGAAATTATTGTTACAGTTTGCGAACCGACGGCCTTATCGCTACTGGTGCTCGGTGCAGGTTTAACGGTCCTTTTTCGACGTCGCCGTGTATAGTCACTCCCTGCCGGCTTGATTTACTCGCCAACCTGACGTAATATGTTCGCATGAACATTCTGGCACTCGAACCATATTATGGCGGCAGTCACAAGGCGTTTATTGACAGCTTATCGAAAGTGAGCGAAAACACCTGGACCGTATTTACATTACCTGCCCATAAATGGAAATGGAGGATGCGCCATTCGGCAATCACATTTGCCCGAATGGCGGCAGAGCAGCTCAAAAAGGGAAAAGCTCCGGATATGGTTTTCTGCAGCGATATGTTGAATCTTGCGGAATTTGCGGCCCTGGCACCTGTTGAAATATCCCGCTTACCGAAGGTAATATACTTTCACGAGAATCAATTGACCTATCCGGTTCGCATCGAAGACGAGCGTGACTACCAGTTCGCAATGACCAACCTGACCAGTGCCCTGGCCGCCGATGCCGTTTGGTTCAACTCCCGGTTCCACATGAACTCATTCCTTGAGGCCCTCGTGAAGTTTCTCAAATCTATGCCCGACTTCCAGCCGTTGGAAGTTACGGAGATAATACGGGCAAAATCATCGGTTCATCCGCCCGGTATAGCTGATTTGACAGGCTTGCCTGAAAGAGAGCCGGGCCCGGTAAGAATCCTATGGGCTGCGCGATGGGAGCATGACAAGAATCCTGAGCTGTTTTTCGAGGCGATTGAAATTCTCAAAGCAAATGAAGTTCAATTCAAACTCAGCGTTATAGGCCAGAGCTTTCGAGACCGGCCCGATGTCTTCTCTGAGGCGCATCGCCGTTTTTCCGACCATATTGACCATTGGGGATATCAAAAAACACGCCCCGTCTATGAACGTGTTCTGCAACAGTCCGATGTCATAGTCTCAACCGCAAATCACGAATTCTTCGGCATCAGCGTCGTCGAGGCCATAGCGGCAGGAGCTTATCCCCTTGTCCCCAATCGCCTTTCGTATCCCGAAATCCTCGGCCTGGCTCAAATCGAAAATGCAGAGCAATTCTTCTATGACGGCTCCCCCGGCGACCTTGCCAATAAGCTGGGCCGGCTTGCGGCACGTATTAACCAAGGTGCACTCTTTCCGGCCACAATCAACCCCGCAATTCTTACCGACCGTTTCAAGTGGAACAACCTTGCACATCAGTATGACCGGGCGCTTGAACAAACTCGTAGCCAATGAAAAAAGGGCCTATACCGAACCAAATCAGTATAAGCCCTGAATTGACAAATCTACTTCACAGTTTTATTGAACTGTCAAATCCCGGTTTAAGGCACCGGTGGATACAGACGTATATCATCGAAGTACATTATACCTGCACCGCCGGCCGCAGGATTGCTCCTGTTGCCAAGGCCAAGTGTAATCGAAGTGACATTGGTTAGGTTCACGCCCTGGTCTGCAAAGGCCTGCAGGTCGATGTTCCACGCCGACCAGGAAGTTATCTGCGCTGCTGCGTTGGGATTATCATGATTAACCACTGCGTTTCCATTTAGGGCAACGTACAAATTCTCAGCGGAATTACCTGCAGTGCCTCGGAACCAAATCGTCAGTCTGTTGACGCCTTTCACTGTCCAGTCACGATTGGTAGTCAAGGTTAAGGTCGCCTCGGATTTCCCGACAGCATTATCATAAGCAAACGGCATCGACTGCAAACCGCTGTGAACGATAGTCTGCTCGGCAAATGGAGGATCTAAATTACCAACAGTAGAACCGTTAATCGCCGGGTTGTCGAATCCGTCCACCCAGCCCAGATATATCCTGTTACTGCCCGGCTCACCTTCATCGAGATTATTGTAGCTCTCCATATCGTCAATAATCAGAAAGTTGGCTGTCGTAAAGCTCCAGAGAGGGCCTGTCCACGGGCTGTCGGCGTTGGCGTTGTTGACCTCATCTACTCGCCAGTAATAGGTAGTATCCCATTCAAGTTGTCCGGGGTCATAGCTCTCGGAACCAAGGTTTCCGCTGCCTTTAAGCTCCGGAGAGGCCGCATCTGCTCCGAAATAGACTTCATGCGATGCTCCAAATCCCGGCGCCCATGTCAGAGTAGGTCTCTGTGTAACATCCACAGCTCCGTTAGCCGGTTCAGCGTTCTCAACGGCGCCCTCGGTTGTAAAGCTCCAGACATCGCCTTTATATGTATCGATGACATCGAATTCATCTACACGCCAGTAGTAAGTCTTGGCCATTTTAAGCGGTCCGGGAGTATAAGTCACAGCCCCCTGAGGCAGACCGCCTGCCGCATTGTCCACTTCATCGAAACTTTCGCCGAAGTAAACAGTGTGCAATTTGGAACCGAAACCGGCCGTCCATCTAAGATCACCTTCCGGGTCAACAGAGGCTGCGCCGTCGGCCGGGTCAGGATTATATGCAGTCTTGGGCGGAACGCTAAAGCTCCAGATTTTGCCTTTCCACGGGCTGTTCGGCTCTGTGTCATTGACCTCGTCTATCCGCCAGTAATAAGTTGTTCCCGGGACAAGACCGTCCGGAAAAGCGAATCCGGGAAAGCCGACAACATAGTACGTGTCGGTCTGGTTGCCCTGAAACGTGGTTTCGGCTCCGGCGTTTACTTCGTCTAAATTATCACCTACGTACACATCGTGCGAGACCGCAAAATCTCCCGGGCTCCAGCTCATGCTCACCCAGGTATCCTTAAGGAGAGCGCCGTCTTTTGGGACCGGGCCTAAGGCATACGGATATCCTTCACCACCTTCCATCGTAGCCTGAATTTCCGGCTCAGACATCAGGTGGTTATAGATACGAATGTCATCCATAGCGCCGTTGACATACCTGCTCAAGGGCTGTTCATTGCCGATAGCAAGTGACGTAGTAGAGGCTTGAGGAATTCCGTCTTCCGTGTCCTCAAAAATTAAGCTGCCGTTTTTATACATTCTTCTGCCTTGAGACGCATCATAGCTGTAAGCAAAATGCGCCCATTCATCCGGCACAATTACTCCGGTGGTGGTATTAACATATGTTCTTGAGCCGTCTGTGTGCTGAATTGGAAAATGAAAGCTCCCGTCTGCGAATCCTAATATTTCGTAGTTTTCAGCGGCATCGTCACCTTTGATGATAAATCCGTTGTAATTCTTATTTTCATTTACTTTAAGCCAGAATGTTATTGTCCACGTGGTAAGGTCCAGACTCGGGTCACTTCCGCAATCGAGCCAGTCATCAGTACCATCGAATTCCAGGGCGCCGCCGAAATAGCCCATCACCCACTGTGGGTCGCCGTTGAAGGTGCCGTCGTTGCCGTTACCGCTTGAGTCAACTGCAGTGGTACCGGAGCCCTCATCGAACCTCCACCAGCCGACAAGCTCTGCCCTGGCGGTGCTCGCACAAGCCAGGCCCGCGACCAAAACAAAAAGAACCAAATAACTCAATTTTCTACACATAATTAGTCCTCCTTTTAAATTGAATATTGATTGGAATATAAAAGAATTATCTGCAAAGCACACATCTTCCGTTTCCGGCCCTGCGCATTGCATAACAGCTCCTCCTGTATCGAAATCAAAAGAATTGCACCAGCTTCATTAGCTCAAAACCACAGATGCCCGGCTTACGCAGGCACAAGTATAACTAATATTATCTATAACAGATTATCCACCTTCCCGTCAAGGAAAATCCGCACTTGATTACCAATAAACTTTCAGGTAATCAATATTGCTAATCCAATCAAGTATCAGTAAAAAAAGGGCCTATACCGAATCAAATCAGCATAGGCCCCGAATTTACAAATCTACTTCACAGTTTTATTTAACTGCCAAATCCCTTCTTTAAGGTGTCGGTAAAAGCAGACGAATATCATCGAAGAACACCGAACCTGCACCGCCGGCCGTAGGATTGCTCCTGTTGCCGAAGCCAAGAGTAATAGTATTGACATTGGCAAGGTTAGTGCCGAAATCCTGCAGGCTGATAGGCCATACGGTCCAGTCCTCTGCCTGTGCTGCATTAGCATTAGGATTATCGACACCAGCGGTACCGTTGAGAACAACATACATCGTCTCGGCAGCGTTGGCCGCATCGCCAATGTACCAAATCGCCAGTGTGGCAACGCCGTTCTCGGTCCAGTTACGTGGATAAGTCAGTGTCAAAGTCGCCTCGGATTTACCGACGCCGTTGTCGTATGCAAACGGCATCGACTGATTGCCGCTGTGAACGATAGTCTGCTCGGCAAATGGAGGATCTAAATGACCGACCGTAGAACCGTTTGTTGTCGGATTGTCAAATCCGTCCACCCAGGCCAGATATATCCTGTTACTGCCGGGCTCACCTTCATTAATGTCATTGTAGCTCTCCATATCATCCACGATAAGGAAGTTGGCTGTCGTAAAGCTCCAGATGTTACCCGTCTGTATTGTACCGCCATTCTCGACTTCATCGACACGCCAGTAGTAAGTGGTATCCCATGCGAGTTGTCCGGGATCATAACTCTCAGAACCGAGTTGCCTGCTGCCCTTGTACTCGGGCGAGCTGGTATCGGCGTTTCTCACTGCATCTGCGTCTGTTCCGAAATAGACGTTATGCGAAGCGGCTGCTTCTCCGGCACTCCAGCTAAGGGTTGCTTTCTGGCTCACATTAACAGCGCCGTTGGAGGGATTCGCCTGGCCTGCTTTTACAGGCAGTGACAATGCGGCCTGTGGAATCAGGTCCTTCGGCGTGCTGGGGCTCGACCAGCGAAGCTCCGCTACTGCGCCGCCGCCGTTCTCATAATACTCCATTACAAGGCTGTACGAACTGCCGGCGACCAGGTCAATCGTTCCTCTGTGTTCGGTTGTGCCCTGATCTATCCACCGATTGACAATCTGCTGCCCATCTATCCAGAGTCGCACGCCGTCATCGGTACTGGTATAGAACGTATATGTCTCTGTAAAGGCCGCCTCAACTTCGCCGGTCCATCTGGCCGAGAAGTTATCATTACCAACCGACGCATCGGGTCCACCTGGGTCGCCCCAGCTAAAGTTGATTTGAGGATCTGTACGGGTCAGCACGAGATTCCCTAAATCCATACCTGAGAAATATTCACCTTTGATACCTCCTCCGACCTTGGCCGTTGTGAAACTCCAGACGT
>JACNGQ010000169.1 GCA_014384025.1 Planctomycetota bacterium
AAATCAATAACAACAATTCAGACAGTCCGTGGGTAGGCGGTGTCTGGAGCTTTACGACGGCCAACTTCCTTATTGTGGACGATATGGAAAGCTACAATGACATTAATGAAGGTGAACCCGGAAGTAACAGGATATATCTGGCCTGGTTGGACGGATTCGACAACCCGGCCATAAACGGTTCTATCGTTGGCAACTTTGATGCACCTTTTGCTGAGCAAACTATCGTTCACAGCGGTAATCAGTCGATGCCATTTGAATACAACAATGCTGTCGGGAAATCTGAGGCAACCCTGACGTTAACTGATACGCGTAACTGGACGGTAAATGGCGTTAGCAGACTGGTAATTTGGTACATCGGCGATGCAGCTAATGCAGCCGAACCAATGTATGTTGTTCTAAATGGCAGTGCTGCTGTCATTAATGATAATCCGAATGCGGCACAGGCAGATGTATGGACCGAATTGAGTATCGACCTGACACGCTTTGCAGACCAGGGCGTAAACCTTGCTAATGTAACTTCGATTACCCTTGGCCTTGGCAACAGGAGTAATCCGGTTGCAGGCGGTTCAGGTATGTTATACTTTGATGACATTCGACTCTATGCACCGTAAGCCGTGATTTCGATGTTAAATTAGACTGCCTGATTAAGGTACGCAGATTTGGTTTAATTTAGGGCCTATACCTGCTCGGTATAGGCCCTTTTTTTAAGTAAAATTGATTAATGATGATTTTGATAAGATCCTGAGATTGCTCTTAGAACAGGCGGTAGAGAATATAGAATTGTTGAGAAAAGTTCTACGCTTTATTTAAATAGATTATTTTAGTTCAACGGACCAGTATGCATGGTCGAGGAATTGTTTCCAGCTTCTGTAGCGGTGGTGGTTCAGGTGGATGTGGACGAGGGGGTTGTGCCTGGGCTTGACTGGCTTTTTAATAAGCTTCATTCGTGCGGTTTTAGGAGTTCGGCCTCCTTTTCTGATGTTGCACTCGGTACAGGCGCAGACTATGTTGTCCCAGGTTGCTTTGCCGCCCATACTCCGCGGGATGATATGGTCAAGCGATAATTCACTGGTTGGAAAGCGGTGGCCGCAGTACTGGCATTTATTCTTATCACGGGCGAAGATGTTTCGGCGATTGAACTTCACTTCGCTTCGCGGCAGACGGTCATAGAATAAAAGGCGAATGATTCTGGGTACGGCGATATGGAAATTAATAGCGGAGACCCAGTCGTGTCCATCTGGTTCGAAATTACGTTTGAACTGGCTCACCTCGCACCAGCCGGTGAAGTCATAGTTGGAATATTTCCCTTCCTCAAGTGATACGACTTCTGCAAGGTCTCGGAACAATAAAGAGAAGGCCCGCTTTGCACCGATAATACGGATAGCCATATAATGCTTGTTCAATACAAGAACATTGCAGCCCAGACCGGATTGATAATAGGCAGCAGTCATATTCCATACCTCATATTGTGTCGCTTTTTTCGAAGGCGGGATGGGAAACTCTCGAAGCCATCTAAGCTCCGCTTCAAGCGATACAAAACGACTCATCAGTATTGCAGCTTTTTAAATTTGATCAGGCAATAAGGAGACGAAGGACATGACCTGTTTATGATGTGCCCTCAGACTCCCAAAAAGCAACCTTAGGAATCGGCATCGGATGCTGAGGCTGATGTAGTAATCACGTTTTCAGCCCTAAGTCCTTTGTCGCCTTCGATAATATCGAAAGTGACGGCATCTCCCTCATTAAGAGTTTTATACCCATCACCTGAAATACTTGAGTAGTGGACGAAGATATCGCGGCCATCAGGGGTAGCAATAAATCCGAATCCCTTTCTGGGGTTGAACCACTTAACTGTTCCGTCGATTTTCCCGTCAGACATATAACGCTCCTTAAGAACAATCTCGCAAAACAAACTATTTTATGCTCGCCCCACAATCCACTGCGGGCAACAGTTCTCAGATGAAAACGACATCTTTTGTTGTGGATGGCGGCATCTTATTTGAACTAATTATTTGGTTTCGGTTGATTCCAAAGTAGCAGAAGTGCAGAGATTTTGCCTCATCAACCGACCCATTTTAAACTTAACCGTTCGCTTTGCAGGGACATCAACACGCTCAAGTGTTTTGGGATTCTGAGCGACTCTGGCGGCTCTTGTTCTTATCTCAAAGACGCCAAAGTCCCGGAATTCCAGACGGTTATTCTTACCCAGTTCCCTCGTAATCTCGTCAAGAAAAGCCTGAATCACAGACTTGACTGTAACTCTTTTTGCTTGTGTTCGTTCCGCAATCCGATCGATAAGTTCTTTCTTTGTAATTGTTGACATAAGCTACCTCATTTTCAGGAAAGAGCAATTGGGAAACTGAATTTCGATTATATTAAAAAAGTCGCCTTATAATAAATCCACGCTTTTATTTGTCCATCAAATCACCAGACATTTCTTCAAACAACAAAAAGCCACAACTCACTATACAACAAAGACTTCTATACGGCAAGTAATTTTATAGAAATTTTTTCAGATTCCCCAAAAAACTGAAACCCCAAAAAAACTTAACAGCCGAATACAACTAAAAAACACCTCTGTGCTTATTTTCAGCCTCTAAGACTGTCTGTTTGTAATTTTCAAAGTTAGTTTTTGTCGGCGTTTCTAAGCAAAAAAAGACTCAAGATGAGAATAGTTTATTGACCGGGAAAGGATTTGCAGGCATAATCATCGTTTTAATATCTACCGGATATATTTATAGGAGTTTGAAGAATATGATGTGAAAGCTATTTTTGCAGTGTTCCGGTACACTTTTTTTATGAAATAGCAAATATTGTGTTTACCCTGTGATGGGATTGATATTTATGTCTTTAGATAATACTGAAAAAAACAGTTCCGAAGCGAAGATTCGGCACAAGAAAGACAGAGCGGCTGAAATCGCCGATACTTTTGAATGGTTGATAACCGCTTTCATATTAGCCTTTGTGTTCCGCGCATTTGTGATGGAGGCGTTTCGCATACCTACCGGAAGTATGGCCGATACTCTGAAAGGAGCGCATTTTCGACTTCGATGCCGTCAGTGTGGATATAAATACGATTATGGTTTTATACCAGACCGTTTTGGGTTTCCGGATGACTCCATACCCGGCCCACGATCCGGCACTCTGCAATCATTTCTCTCGCGTTGTTCGAGCTGCGGCAATTACCAGGCAGTCGGCGGTACTATGCCCGTGGCGAATGGTGACAGGATACTTGTCCTCAAGTGCATTTATCAATTCCTCTCTACCAAGCATTGGGACGTAATAGTATTCAAGAATCCTCCTGAGCCGGAGATAAATTACATCAAACGATTGATAGGTCTTCCCGGCGAAACGGTGCAAATAATCGATGGCGACATCTATATCAATGGACAAATCAGCCGAAAACCACCTAAGGTCCAAAATGAGTTATGGATGCCTGTATATGATAACGATTACCAACCTGTTGATAGATTCGTGACCAGTTTTAACCACCATAAATGGGACCAGCCATTTCAAAACGGAAGCTCTTCACGATGGGAAGTTGATAAAGACAGCCCCACATTATTTCACCTGGACGGCCCGGCGGGCCAAATCAATACGATGGAATATAATACCTCTATCGGTAACGATTTTAGGGCAACCTATGCTTATGACGAGGTTGGAGGCTATAGCGGTATGCCGTACTGCAGCGACCTGATGGTGCGTTTTTACTGTTGTTCAGCCGGCCCCCAGGGTCACATCGGTGCATCTATGAGCAAATATCAAACTACTTACAAAGCGTGGGTGGATTTGAAGGGTGAAATGGTCATCACGAAAATAGACCAAATTGGAATAATCACACAATTAAACCAAAAGTCAATCAAACCACCGGCAATGAATAAACCAACGCTGGTTAAATTTGCCAATGTTGACCACCAATTGATTTTTCAATTCGGAAGCGAAAAATTAACTTACGATCTCGGAAGGGTTCAGGAGGACGCCGACCGGATAAGAAAAGATATCCAACCGCGGCTGGAAATTTTAGGCTCGGGCAAATTGACGCTGTCGCATGTTGCTGTTTTCAGAGATATTTTCTACACCATGTCCAAGTATGCCAACGGGGCTGAAAACGGCAGGGCAATAGATAAGCCCTTCACTTTAGGAGAAGATGAGTTTTTCGTATTAGGCGACAACAGCCCCAACAGTGAAGACTGCAGGTGGTGGACCAGAAATGGATTAGCAAATAAGGGTCTGTCCCCATATCGAGTGGGTATAGTTCCTCGCGATTATCTTGTTGGTAAGGCGTTGTTCGTTTATTGGCCCAGTGGTTTCAGGCCGTTCCCTAAATTTCCGATCAGAATTATTCCTAATATTGGGCAGATGCGTTTTATCTATGGCGGCTCGAATGAAAAGCTGTAGTTATTCGCAGAGGTGGACCCCATTAGAAATTCTATGACGGGGTAAATATAGTATCAATAATGTAATATTTCTAATGGGGTGAGCAAATGAGAAGTAAGCTTTTTACGATCATCTTAGCGGGAACGATACTGGTTTTGGGTGGATGTGATGTCATCACACAAAGCAGTATTATCTCCGGCGGCGTTGCAGTAAAGGAATTACGCTGTGAGTACCGAGTTAATCCATTGGGTATCGACATCGTTAAGCCACGGTTGAGCTGGATTATGGAATCTGATCAACGGGGTCAGATACAGAGCGCCTATCAGATTCTGGCGGCCGATAGCGAAGAAAAGCTCCGGCGTAATCAAGGCGAGCTTTGGGACAGCGGCAAAGTCGAATCTGAGCAGAGCAATCAGGTTGTGTATGAAGGCGAGCCTTTGAAGTCTCGTATGCGCTGCTATTGGAAGGTGCGAGTGTGGGACAAAGAGGGCAAAGCATCAGCCTGGAGTGAGCCGGCTATGTGGACGGTTGGGCTGCTCAGCCCGAGTGACTGGCAGGCGAAATGGATAGGCTATGACGAGGAGCTGCAGAACACCGGCAACGGGGAAAAGTCAGACCCGAACGCCCTGGTTTTACCTCCGCCGCCTTATCTGCGCAGGGGATTTTTGGTCAGCCGGCCTGTTAAACGTGCGGTGGTCTATGCCTCGGCCCTTGGCCTTTATGAGCTGCATATCAACGGCAAACGGGTAGGTGAGGATTACTTTGCACCGGGCTGGACCGATTATACTACGCGTGTTTATTACCAGAGTTATGAGGTTACCGACCTGGTAAAAAACGGCAGCAATACCATAGGAGCGATTCTTGCGGACGGGTGGTATGCCGGGTATCTGGGCTTCGGCAAAAAAAGGGAACACTACGGCAGTAAACCGCGATTATTCGTGCAGCTCGAAATCGAGTACGAAAATGGTCATATACAAAAGGTTGTTACCGACGGTACTTGGAAGGCCATGTATGGGCCTATTCTTGAGACGGATTTTCTGATGGGTGAAATTTATGATGGCCGGCAAGAAATGCCCGGCTGGGATACATCCCGCTTTGATGACTCGTCGTGGGCAGCGGCAGCCGTTACAGATAATAGTGAAGGTATCGGTATCGTCCAGTCTTATCCGGGCGAAACGGTCCAAAAGATTATGGAAATCAAGCCGAAAGAGCTTACCGAGCCGGAAGAAGGTGTTTATGTTTTCGATATGGGTCAGAACTTTGCCGGCTGGGTTCGCCTGAAAGTTAATGGAAAGGCCGGGACGAAGGTGGTGTTGCGATTTGCCGAGATGCTTAATCCCGATGGGACAATTTATACCGAGAACCTCCGTGAGGCGCGGTGTACCGATACGTATATACTTAAAGGTACTGGTAAGGAGTTGTGGGAGCCGCAGTTTACATTTCATGGTTTTCGGTACGTGGAGGTAACCGGTTATCCTGGCAAGCCGGGCCTTGATGCGGTTACAGGTGTTGTCGTACATTCGGCCATACCGATTGCGGGGTCTTTCGAGTGCTCCAGTCCTATGGTAAATCAGCTCTTCAGTAATATAGTCTGGAGCCAGCGGGGCAACTTTATCGAGTTACCTACCGACTGTCCGCAGCGTGATGAGCGCTTAGGCTGGACCGGCGATGCTCAAATCTTTATTCGCACGGCCACCTATAATATGGATGTTTCGGCGTTCTTTACCAAGTGGCTGGTTGACCTCGAAGATGCACAGAGCGATGAAGGAGGATTCCCTGATGTGGCACCGCGTAAGGTTGCTATGGGAGACGGTACGGCTGCGTGGGGTGATGCCGGAGTTATCTGTCCCTGGACAATTTACGAGGTCTATGGTGACAAGAGGGTCCTCGAAAGACACTACGAATCGATGAAAAAGTGGATTGGCTATCTTAAGAAAAACAGTAAGGATTTACTGCGTCCGGCCAGGGGTTATGGGGACTGGGTCTCTATCGCCTCCGATACGCCCAAGGACGTAATTGCCACGGCCTATTTTGCATACAGCACTCGCTTGGTTTCGAAAGCGGCGGCCGTTCTCGGCCAGGATGATGACGCCGAAAAATATGAAGAACTGTTCGAGCAAATCAAGAGCGCTTTCAATAAGGCCTATGTCAGCGAGGATGGACGCATAAAGGGAGAGACCCAGACCTGCTATTTATTGGGTTTGTATTTTGATTTACTGCCTGAGGATAAGCGCGAACCAGCAACTCAACATTTGATTGAAGCTATCAGAAAAAAAGACTGGCACCTTTCAACCGGCTTTGTAGGCTTGAGTTATCTGGTTCCCACGCTTGCGGATACAGGGCATCTGGAGATAGCTTATCGTTTACTCAACAACGATACCTTTCCCAGTTGGGGTTACAGTATCAAGAACGGAGCTACTACTATCTGGGAGCGTTGGGACGGCTGGACCGAGGAGAAAGGTTTTCAGACTCCGGGGATGAATTCGTTTAACCACTATTCCTTTGGCTCGATTGGTCGATGGTTGTTCGGAAGTGTTGCCGGTATTGATACCGACGGGCCGGGTTATAAGCGAATTATCATTCAGCCCAGGCCGGGCGGCGGACTGGACTATGCAAAGGCAAGCTACAAGTCCATTAACGGTAAGATTGTCAGCGACTGGAAAATCAAGGGCGATAAGTTCACTTTGAATGTTACAATTCCTCCCAATACGACGGCGACGGTATATGTGCCGGCCGGGGATATTGAAAGCGTTACCGAAGGCGGAAAGCCCGGGGCAAAAGCAGGGGCTGTGAGCTTGCTGCGTATGGAGGATGACTGTGCGGTGTTTGCTGTTGGTTCGGGGAATTATCGGTTCGTATCGAAGCTGCCCGATTAGAGCAAAAAAAACGTTATGAATGTCGGATATCTGTAATTATTAACAAACTTTTGGAGGACGCAACATGAAACGTAAACTGTTAGCATTGTATATTGGGGTGGTGATTTTATCGGTGATTGCTCCGGTGGTTGGCGCCGAGAAACATTCGGCTGTGGAACCGGCCCACCGCCATAGCTGGTGGACGCTTCGGCACTGGGCGGTCAACGAGCGGATCAAACAGGGTAATGTTGATATGATTTTCATTGGTGATTCAATCACACATAGCTGGGAGGGTGGCGGCAAGGAAGTATGGCAGAAGTATTACGGGCACCGCAATGCGGTAAATATGGGCTTTAGCGGCGACCGCACCCAGCATGTGCTGTGGCGGCTGGATAACGGCAATATCGATGGCATTTCACCTAAAATTGCAGTGATAATGATAGGAACAAATAACTCTAATCGCGATGATAATACCTCCGAGGAGATTGCCGACGGTATGATTGCTATCTGTAAGAAATTGCGGGCGGAGCTGCCGAGAACGAAAATTCTTCTTTTAGCTGTTTTCCCCCGAGCAGAAAAACCGTGTCCTCAGCGGGAGAAGATTTCCAAGGCAAATAAAATCGCCTCGAAGATTGCTGACGGTAAGATGATTCATTACCTTGATATCGGTCCGAAATTTCTTGAGCCGGATAAATCAATTTCAAAAGAAATCATGCCCGACTATCTGCACTTAACTCCAAAGGGCTACGAAATCTGGGCGAAGGCTATAGAGCCTTCTGTCGTTAAACTGATGGGCAAGAAGAAATAGCGGCTGGTAAAAAATACAAAAAGGGTGGGGCAAGCCCCACCTTACCGGAGTTATTAAACAAGTGCCACTTCTTTACAGCCGCGACTGTATTTTTTTTGGAAAACCGCAAATATTTATTTAATTGTTTTATCCGCCGTTAAGTTCGGAGCAGAGTGTTAATTTGGCTACTATCTCTTTTTCATCGGCAGATGTTATCGGATAGATTGTTCCTCCTGCTTGTGTGTATTTGTTGCAGAGGTCTTTCCATTCCTTTTCATGTCTTTCAAGGTAGCTCCTGTGATATCCGGGCTGCTGCAATAAAGACTGTACTTCATCCAGGTCCCAGTATGTAATCATTAAATTTTGGTCTTTTAACTGAAAGTTGACGTTTACTACCTTGCCTTCTACTCTCAGCATTCCGGTCATTTTATAGCCATCTATATTTCTGCTCTTAAGGTATCTGCAGATTATATCCTTGCCGTCTTGTTCTTTTGCCGTTTTGATTTGTTTTTTTGAATCCATTTGTGCCTGGATTCTCTCTCTTCGGGAGGTCGGCCATTTTCTATAACTGTTTATCATTTCATCAGGAACTCCGGAGTTGTCGCTGCCGGAGCAGGAAGCGGGATCGATGCTGTGGACAATTATAACAGGGGTACGGCAGTAACGGTAACCGCCTCTGTAATCAGTGTCGGCAATCAATCCGGAATGTCTGTTGTTAAAGGCATAAGGAGAGTAACCGACGTTGTCACGAATTAAACCGGAGGTTTTGTGGCTGAAGGCATAAGGGCTGTAGCGGACATCTCTATCGATTAAACCGGAACTTTTGTGGGTAAAGGCATAAGGAGAGTAGCTATAGTGGCCGGAAATCAAGCCGGAACTCTTGTGAGTAAAAGCATAAGGAGACCAGCGAGTGCGATAACGGACAGAAGAAGAATTGTAAAAGCGTGCATTGGTCAGGCTTGGAACAATCGTTAACATTACTATTGCGAACAGCGAAATCCTTTTCATTTTATTCTCCTTTGATTTTAAGAAATACTTTCACACTTTTTCTGCATCACCTCCTCTTGTAATAAGATTTGTTAAACTAAGTTATGGTTAACGATTAATTAGATTCATTGGCGAATTCCTCCTTGCTGGGCGGGGGGCTTGCGCATCTGGGTGCGGATAAGCTGGTGAGTCGGAAAGAGACTCTGCCCGAAAAGAAGCTGTCCGGCCTGCATTTGCAGACCATCGGCTTTGCGTAAATGGATACTGCGTTTGTCCATACCGCTCTTCTCCATAAAAACGGACATGTACACTCCCTGTATTATACAGTACGACTGTTTAACACAGTTCTTACGGGTAGGAAGACTTCAAAAATGAATAACGGTCTGCTCCCCGCCTTTTCATACCCTCCAGTATGTTGTTTATTCCATCCGTCCGATAATATACACAATGGCGAAAGATAAGTCAAATGTTTTTTTATTATTTCGGCAATTTGTGGTTGTTTGCTTTAAAATCAGGGCGGGCGGGCAGTTACGCCGGCTATCCAGATGGTAAATGTTTGCGGTATAATCGGATGCAGAAGCAAATGGATATCGGTTTTGTTTTTGTTATTTTATGTTTTGCTCAAATTCATTTTTGTTGAGCGTTACTTTCTGGCTTTTGTTTTCGGTACATCTGGGATATTTTTTTCAGGCAGCCATTTTGCGAGCTGCTTTTTTATGCGCGTATATTTCGGGTTGTCGGCGAGATTTTTCCATTCCAGCTCATCGTTGTTGTGGTCGTATAGTTCTTCGGTGCCGTCGCTGTAACGGATATATCGGAAACGTTCCGAGCGTAACGAGTGGTTATTTCGGCCGTGTGTTGTAAGGGCGGGGCGCTCCCATTTTGCTTTGGGATTTTTCAATAGTGGTACAAGACTTTTGCCTTCGAGTTCGGGTTTCGCAGTCAGGCCGCAAAGCTCTATCAGTGTCGGATAGATATCGACCATATTGACTGGTCGGGGGCAGCGCCGGTTGGGTTTAGTAACGCCGGGAACAACGGCCATCAGGACATTGTGCGTTGCTTCTTCCCAAAGTGAGAATTTGCGCCAGTGCAGCTTTTCACCGAGGTGCCAGCCGTGGTCGCTCCAGAGAATAATCATAGTGTTGTCGGCATAAGGGCTTTTGTCGAACGCATCAAGGACCCGGCCTACACAGGAATCTACAAAACTGATGGATGCAAGATAGGCCTGTACGGCTTTTCGCCATTGTTTGTGTTCAATGACTTTTTTATGGTCTCCCTGCGGCTTGGCCATTTTTTTACCGAGTAGGGGGACATCGTCAAGGTCGTTCTCATTGACATTCGGCAAGGTTACCTTATCCGGCGGGAACATATCGAAGTATTTTTGCGGGACATACCACGGCAAATGAGGGCGGAAGAAACCGCAGGCGATAAAGAATGGTTTATCATGCTGTTTGCGTAACTGCCCTATGGCCCAGTCGGCGACCTGTGAGTCACCCATCTCGCTGTCGGGTACGTCAACCGGCCCCCAGTCGAAATGTGAGGTTTTTGGAATACCGTTCAGTGGTCGGTTTGGCGGCATGGGATCATCGGGTTTATTCTTCTGCTGGGATGGGAAGTAGTTCTGCCATGAGGGCGGGTCGGGGAAGCTGCCATGGTAAATTTTACCACCGCCGACAGCAGTATAGCCGTGGGCCATAAAGTGCTGGGGTATTGTGATGGCGTTACTAAGAGCGGGCGATTTTCTCCATGGGTCGGGATTATGATAGACGCCGGAAGTTGACGGCAGAATACCGGTCATAAGACTGGCTCGTGAAGGATTGCAGGCGGGGGCTGAGCAGTGGGCATTTGTAAAGAGCACACCTCTTTGCGCGAGACGGTCAAGATTGGGGGTTTTTGCATCCGGATGGCCGCCCAGACAGCCGATCCAGTCGTTGAGGTCGTCAATAGCAATAAACAGAACGTTGGGGTGATCAGGCAGCTTCGAGACCGAGCGCTGTGAAGCGCTGGCACATCCCGGTAATAGAAATGCAGTTGTGCTCGCTGCTGTTAGTCTTAGAAAATCCCGTCGATTCATTTCTCTACCTCTTATTAGTTGGGTTCTAATTTCAATATTTTCTATACAACTTGAGTGAAGGCTTAATTATCCTCTCAAGAATAGTCTCACTATCGTTAATCTCAAATAATTTATTTTCGATTAATTCGCCTTGAAGTCTTATGTATGCATTCTCATAATTAATTTTCTTTATATTTTGAAATATTTTGTTGTCATTATATTCTATTATGTTGCTCACGATCTGTTCAGCCTTGTTAGGCCATTTAGATTGTGGTTTCCTCTCGATGTTGTACAACACCCCTGCATAAACCGTTGGCTCAGTAATGCTATTGTCACTAAGCAAGATTCTAAAGTATAAGACTTTTAAATTCTCATCTATCTGTGTTATGGTTTGACCACGTTCAAGTTTTGTGTTCTCTTCGGAGACGAAAAAAACAGCGAATTTTCTCAATAACCATAATTTGACATTATTTGCCTCTAATCCTGTTGAACTTCTTGCACTAATGCCGTAGCCGGAAGGTCTTCCAATAATGAATTTCTCATTTTCTTCATATAAGATTCCTTCAATTTCTTTGATTAAGTAAGAGACCTCAAGATACAATTTATGAATAAAATCAAATGCCAAATTCGTCTGCTCGACAATTTCACCTTTGTCGTTCATGATTTTACTTCTCCTTATAAAAAATTGAAGTTCCAGTATGCTTTAACTTCCTTAATTGAAGTAAAGGCGTAAACCTTCCCTTCTGTGCACTTAGGTAAATTGAATCTCTCACTGGAGTGATTTTCTCGTCAAGCGGCAAGCTGCTTACAAAACCTTGGAAGAGTGGGGTAAATTTTTTTTTCTTGGCGCCTAGGAAAATTGTTTTCCTTAACAGTTGGAGTTTTCTGTCAAGTGACAAACTGTCCATAAAGCCGATGAAATCACCGCGAAATTTAGCCGTTTTGGACTCAAAGAAAATAGAAACGCCGCTGTCTGTAAGAGTCCTTACATTGTAAAGAGTATCGAAACTCTGGAAATCCCGAAGATTTTTCTTGTCCAATAAATTATATAAGTCTAAAGCAAAATCCCGTTCTCGTTTTTTGACATTTTTGTTAGTTTCCAAAGTGTTGTCGATAAAAGACGAGACTGATTGCCAATTAGTCCATTTGAAATAGGAGAAAAATTCTGATGTGATTACTCTAAATTTATCTTTTTTGTAATAATGGTCCGCCGTAATTGCAATCAACCGGAACTTTTTGCCGTAGTTGTCAGCTTCTAATTTGCCGCCTTCGATTTCACGCAATAGTTGAGCTTTAGTTTTTTTAGTTTCTTCGGCAAAATCCGAAAAATATTTAGCTTCTATCAATAAATAGTAATCCCCAACTATTATAACTAAATCCGGTTCGGTATTTTCCTCAAAGCGAGGCCAAAATATAAACTCTGCTTCATTAGCTTGTTGGTTAGAAATGTTAAAACCCAATTTCAGTTTATTCAAATATTCCTTGAGAAAAATATCTCGGGTTGAGTATTTAAAAAACGAAAAGACATTAGAGGTCAGAATGTCTTCCATTCTTTCAATTCTCGTAGACAATTTACCATGTAATTCAGCTAAGTACATTTAATCACTACAAAATTGGGAATACAGTTCCACATAACTTTCCATACCGAAACACGAGCAACGCTTAGATGGTAAAAAATGGACAACGAAAGCCAATAAGTTTTAGTAATCCCCAGACAAAACAAATCCAGGAATTAATCACAATTATCCAGTAGATGCTGAGGTTTGTCAAATAGAGAGCATTATTTTAAAGTAGATTCTGCCCTCAAAGCTTAGAGTGGATTTGAGCTTCGGGTGGGAAAATGATAAAAAACTTGCGAAAATGGATAGTGATTGTTATCTTATTCAGTTCGTTTTGTGTCTTCAAGTGTATTGTAAACCTTTGATAACGGGAAATACGTGATGAGTGTAAATAAAAAGAACCCAGGCCTATCGGAACTTGATGAGCTTTGTATTCAGACTATTCGGTTTTTGGCAATGGAGGCCGTGCAGAAGGCAAAATCGGGGCATCCGGGTATGCCGATGGGAATGGCACCGGCGGCGTATGTGCTGTGGACCAAATATATGAGGTATAATCCGGCTAATCCGAAATGGCATAATCGGGACCGTTTTGTTCTTTCGGCAGGGCACGGCAGTACGCTGCTGTATTCGCTGCTGCATCTGGCGGGTTATGATATGAGCTTAGATGAATTGAAGAGCTTCAGGCAGTGGGGCAGTAAGACGCCGGGGCATCCGGAATACGACCCGGAGCTTGGAGTGGAAGTTACGACCGGGCCGTTGGGGCAGGGGATTTCCAATGCGGTCGGTATGGCGATAGCGCAGAAATATCTGGCCAATTATTTTAATCGAGAAGGCTTTCCTGTTATCGATTATAAGATTTATGTTATTGCCAGCGACGGTGATTTACAGGAAGGCATTGCCTCGGAGGCCAGCTCTTTAGCGGGGCATCTGGGACTTGATAATCTGGTTGTTGTCTATGATGATAATCATATCAGTATCGATGGTAATACGGAACTGTCGTTTACCGAAGACAGGGCTAAGCGTTTTGAAGCGTACGGGTGGAACGTGCAAACGGTCGGGGGAGACGGCAATGATATGGCTGCATTTGAGAAGTCACTGAAAAACGCGGGAAAAGAAAAACACAGGCCGACATTGATAAAGCTGCGAACGCATATTGCTTTCGGTAGTCCAAACAAGCAGGATACGGCCGGGGCGCACGGCTCTCCTTTGGGTGATGATGAAATTCGGCTGATGAAAGAAAATTACGGCTGGGACCCTGAAAAGAGCTTTTATGTTCCAGAAGAAGTCTCGGCTCATATGCGAGAGGTTGCAGCGAAAGGCGCAGAGACAGAGAAGGCATGGGACAAGATGTTTGCCGATTATGCTGA
This sequence comes from Planctomycetota bacterium, assembly GCA_014384025.1. Lineage (GTDB taxonomy): Bacteria > Planctomycetota > Phycisphaerae > Sedimentisphaerales > Anaerobacaceae > NIOZ-UU13. Next base: position 13,986 of record JACNGQ010000169.1, read on the forward strand.
TGCGCATCCGGAATTGGCAGGGCAGTTCCGTGACGCGGCAGAGGGTAAGCTTGGAATTAATCTTGATGAGATTTTACCGAAATTTGAAGCCGGAAGCTCTGTTGCAACACGCAAGGCCTCCGGAGCGGTTTTAGGTGCTGTGATGCCAAAGTTGCCGTTGATTATGGGTGGTTCGGCGGATTTGACGCCTTCGAATAATACGCATTTTGCCGATGCAAAAGATTTCCAGAAGGATGCTCGTGACGGCAGGTATTTACGCTTCGGGATTAGAGAACATGCAATGGGGGCGATATTGAACGGGATTTCCGTCAGCGGTCTGCTCAGGGCGTACGGCGGGACGTTTCTGGTCTTTTCCGATTATATGCGTGGTGCGGTTCGCGTAGCGGCCCTTTCTAAGTATCCGAGTATATTTGTGTTTACTCATGACAGTATCGGTGTCGGTGAGGATGGTCCGACCCATCAGCCGGTCGAGCATATGGCGAGCTTACGGGCGATACCAAATTTGGTGGTGTTCAGACCTGCTGACGCCAACGAGACGACGCAGGCATGGAAGTACGCTTTGGAGAATCGGGATGGACCGGCGGCATTACTTTTAACCCGGCAGGGATTGACCGTTTTAGACCAGGAAAAATACGGTTCGGCAACGAATGTTAGTAAGGGCGCTTATGTATTGGTTAGTGCGGATAAACCTGATATTTTGCTCTTGGCGAGTGGTTCGGAGATTGGCCTTGCGGTGGAAGCTGCAGAGAAATTAGCGGCTGAAGGAATATCTGCACAGGTAGTCAGTATGCCCTGCTGGGAGCTGTTCGAAAAGCAGGGCCGGGAGTACAAAGATTCGATAATTCCACCGCAGGTAAAAGCGAGAGTGGGTATTGAGGCCGGCGTTGAATTAGGATGGAGTAAGTGGCTGGGTGATAAAGGTGTCTTTGTTGGGATGTCGTCTTTTGGTGCGTCTGCTCCAGCCAAAATTTGCTTCGAGAAGTTCGGTATTACAGTTGAGAATGTCGTAACTGCAGCAAAAAAATCGATGGCTGACATCGCTTAGCGGATAAAACCATGGCCTAAAAATATATGAGTTCCCGTTCATTCGGTTTTAGTCCAGCACAGGCTTTGCGCGGTAATAACAAAGACTTATCACTTCGAAAAGAATCTCGCTTAATCAATGATGTCAGGTTATACTATGGTCTTGTAGTCTTAGTATAGCGTCCTATGGAATTAGGGACAGACAAGATAGTTACAGAGATAATCTCCCGGCTGAAATTGGCCAAACCCGGCGAGGGGGCCCCGGTGGTTAACGTCGAAGGGACATGGGGGTCGTTTGCGCGCCTTTTGGGGGCTTACATATCAGAGAAAACTTCTCGGCCGATTCTGTACATATGCCCGCATATTGACGATACCGACAAGGCAGCGGATGATTTGCATACATTCGGCGGTGAAAGAATTGAAACATTCGGGGCATGGGAGGGCGAGGAGGATTTGGCGGACGCCACCGATGAGATACGGGCCGAGAGACTTAAAACCGTATCTCGAGTTTCGTTTCTCACAGATGGTTCCGGGAAAGGTGGGTTTATTATCGCAGCGCCGATACAGGCGCTTTGTCAGCCTATACCGAAGCCGGAAGCAATAGAAGCAAGCTGTCTTCGATTGAAAGTTGAAGGAGAGGCCTCGCCTGAACAGGTCGTTGAGTGGCTGGTTGAAAATGGTTTCGAGCGTGTTGAAAGGCTTGACTTGCCGGGCCAGTTTGCACGCCGGGGAGGGATTGTTGATATTTATGCCCCGCTGATGAGCAAAGAGGCACTATCAGACAAAGAACAGGATGGCTCATCGGAAGATGCAGAGGCGGTCAGGGTCGAATTTTTCGGTGATACTATCGAAAGTATCCGCGAAATCAATCTGGATACACAGCGTTCAACTCAAAAGATAGAAAGTATCAGGATAGTTTCAGCGGTGTGCGGTGTCGCCGAAAAGCAGAGAGAGCTTTTTATAAATATCCTGCCGAAAAATACCATAGTAATTCTTGATGAGCCGGGCGAGATTGAAGAAGTTGCTAATGTTTATTTAGAGCGGCTTGAAGATGCAAGCCGGCTATACAGGTGGTCGGATATTTACAAGGCGATGTCTAATTTCACACAGCTTAGAATCTGCCGATTTGCCACGGGGGGGCCGGACGATTACCTCAAGGTGGATATCAAGAGTGTGCAGCAGTTTCAACACAAGGCGACTTCAGTGTGGGCCGGGCATAAGGCGGCGCTGGAAGAGTTGGTGCAGGAGGCAAAACAAGGAAAAGAAGTGCTGCTTTACTGCGAAAGCTCGTCTGAGCTTAAGAGGGTGGGTGAGATTATAACGGATATTAATAAAGAAATTCCGTCAAGGTTCAAGCTGTTATCGGGTTTTATTCATCATGGCTTTGTTATAAATTCGTTGAAACGGATTTTGATAAGCCATCATGAGCTGTTCGGGCAATTCGCCCTTAGGAGAAGGCGCAGGCCTGCACGGCCAACGTCGCCGGTGGATACGCTCAGCGATTTGCAGGAAGGTGACTATGTCGTTCACTCTTCCTATGGTATCGGCAGGTTTTCCGGTGTGAAGACGATACGGGAAAAGGGCGGTACGAATGAGTATCTTACAATTGGATATGCGGACGGCGTTAAAATCCAGGTTTCGGTTCGTAATATTGCGCTGGTGCAGAAATATATTGGGACAAGCCCGACACGTCCGAAGCTGAGCAAGGTCGGCTCGAAAAAATGGCAAAAGCAGAAAGAGAAGGTTGCCCGTTCGGTACGGGACCTTGCAGTTGAATTACTCGATGTTCAGGCGAGCCGTCAGGCGACGGGCGGGATTGCATTCGAGGAAGATTCGAACTGGCAGGCCGAGTTCGAAGAATCATTCGCTTATCAGGAGACGCCGGACCAGAACACAGCCATAGGCCAGATTAAGGCGGATATGCAGCAGGCCGTGGCGATGGACAGGCTGCTGTGCGGTGATGTGGGTTATGGCAAGACGGAGCTTGCGATGCGTGCGGCGTTTAAGGTGGTCGAGAACGGAAAGCAGGTTGCTATTTTAACGCCGACGACGATTTTGTGTGTGCAGCACGGCAGGACTTTTACCGAGCGGTTTGCAGATTTTCCGGTTTGTATCGAGGTCTTGAATCGATTTAAGTCTCAAAAGCAGGCAAAAGATATAATTGCGCGGGCGAAGGCGGGCAGGGTGGATATTCTGATAGGGACGCATCGGCTTTTTAGCGGTGACGTTGGATTCAGGGATTTGGGGCTTTTGATAATCGACGAGGAGCAGAGGTTCGGAGTCGAACATAAAGAAAGACTCAAAAGGCTGCGTGTCAACGTTGACGTTCTTACGATGACTGCTACACCGATTCCCCGGACGCTGCATATGTCGCTTTTGGGGCTGCGCGATATAAGCTCTTTGGCGACGCCGCCACTGGACAGGCGAAGTATAGTTACGACGGTTACCGCTTATAACAACGAGCTTATCAAAAAGGCAATCTACAGGGAGATGAACCGGCAGGGGCAGGTGTTTTTCCTGCATAACAGGGTCAAGACAATTGAAAAAAAGGCGTGGGAAATCCAGAAACTAATCGGCGATGCAAAGGTTACTATAGCGCACGGCCAGATGAGCAAGAGCGAGCTTGAAACTGCGATGATAGAGTTTGTAACAGGCGAAACCGATGTGTTGGTTTGCACGACGATTATCGAGTCGGGGCTGGATATTCCAAATGCGAATACGATTTTTATAAACGATGCGGACAGGTTCGGCCTTGCGGAGCTTCATCAGCTTCGGGGCAGAGTGGGCAGGTATAAACATCGGGCTTATGCTTATATGCTGATGCCGAGGTCGCGGTCGATTACGCCGTTAGCGGCCAAGCGATTGAAGGCTATCGAAGAATATTCTCATTTAGGGGCGGGCTTTAGAATAGCGCTGCGGGATTTGGAGATTCGCGGAGCGGGTAATATTTTAGGGTCCGAGCAGTCGGGCCATATCCAGATAGTTGGATACCAGATGTATTGCGAGCTGTTGGCCGAGGCCGTGAGAAAATTAAAAGACGAGCCGGTTGAGCCGATACCGACGGCAGTTATCGATTTGGGATTTGCAACGTACATACCGAAAAATTATATTCCTGTTAACAGGCATCGGATGGATGCCTATCGTAAGATTGCCGTTGCAAGAGGTGGCGAGGACCTGGAGCAAATAAAGGGCGAGTTAACGGATGTTTACGGCCCGATGCCGGATGAGGTAAAGCTGCTGCTGGATTTGGCTGAGCTTAGAATCAAGGCAAGCAGTTGCAATATAAAAAGCATCGTTGCCTCGGGAGAAGATTTGATATTTTCATTTGCCAATGACGCAGAGGCGCCCAACAAATCCTTCTTTTCAAAGGTATCCGGAAAAGTTAGAATCTCCGATACTAGGACAGTATATCTGCGTTTATCGAAGAATTATTTTGAGCCGAGGACTTTAATAATCGTTTTGCGGAAGATTTTGGGAGAAAAAAGATAGTGAGTCTATAGAGTAACAAGTCAAATGTATTATATAAGATGGAGGTATGACATGAGTAGGAACAGAAAGCAAACATTAACAATATTGGCGGTTGTACTTGTTATGGTGGGCCAGAGCTGGTCGGCACAAAAGCAGTATAAAAGTCTGGAAATCGGTCAAAAAGCGCCTGATTTTAACTTGCCGGGTGTGGATGGGCGTAATTACAAATTAGCTGATTTTGCGGATGCGGATGTCCTTGTTATTATTTTTCACTGCAACCATTGCCCAACCGCGCAGGCTTATGAAGAGCGGATTAAAAAACTGGCATCCGACTACAAGAAACCAAGTGTTGCGCTTGTGGCGATATCACCTAACGATCCTAAAGCAGTCCGCCTCGATGAATTGGGCTACTCGGATATGGGCGATTCATTCGAAGACATGAAAATCCGTGCTAAGGATATGAGATATAATTTTCCGTATCTTTATGACGGTGAGGACCAAAAGGTTTCTCTTGCGTACGGGCCGGCCCGTACACCGCATGTTTATATCTTTGACAGGCAGCGCACACTGCGCTATATGGGCCGAGTAGATGACGCGGAGAAGCCCCATTTGGTCAAAATCGAAGATGCTCGGAATGCTATTGAAGCGTTGTTAAAGGGGAGAAAGGTTTCAGTTGAAGAAACTCCGACGATTGGCTGTTCAATCAAATGGGCGGATAAACGGGAATCCGCCAGGCAGTCCCTTGAGTTGTGGGCGAGAGAAAAAGTTACAGTGGAAATGGCGGATACAAAGAGCATAAAGGAGCTAATCAAAAACGATTCAGGGAAACTGCGGCTGGTAAATATCTGGGCAAGCTGGAGCGGGCCGAGTGTAAAGCAATTGCAGGAATATGTTACCATTAACCGGATGTACCGCAATCGTGATTTAGAGCTGATTACCATCAGTGCCGATTCGCCTAAAAGAAGAAACATAGTTCTTTCGTCTTTGAAAAAGCAGCAGGTTTCATGTAAAAATCTTCTGTTCGATTCGGAGGATGAATATGAGCTTATGGCGGCTGTGGATAAGGATTTGCTTGGCGGTATTCCATATACGATTTTGATTCAGCCGGATGGAAAAGTTATCTACCGCAAGGTGGGAATGATAGATCCGCTTGAGGTTAAGAAGGCTATTGTTGGATACGTGGGACGATATTACAAATAGACATATAGATAGGGACATTGCGGTATTAAGGTAGATGGAAATCGAATAAGCCGGAGAAGAATGATGTTACGAAAAGGAAACAGATATATACTATTTGTTATGGTTGGATTGATATCGGCGAGCTGTTTAGGGCAAAATCAGGGCAAAGAAGGCAGGTCACCACTGAATGAGCTGCCGGCACATATAAAGCATATAACGCACTTTGGGCAGAGGGCGGACTTTTCACACGATGGCAGGCGTATTTTGTTTATCGAGAAGACTTTCGGCGATGTGTATGAGGTGGAGCTGAAAACAAAGACTATCCGCGCAATGACGCACCATTACTATCACGAAGGCTACACGCGTGCTCTGTATCTGGTTAACGGTGATATTCTTTTGTCCGGGGCCCGGCAGTTCGACGCAATTAATCCGATGTCAAGCCGAAGCGAGAAAAATGCGGAGTTATGGATTCTGAACAAGGACCTTTCAGCCGCACCTGTACCGTTGGGTGAGAAGTGCTCTGAAGGCCCGGCGGTCTCGCGCAGACGTATGCGGATTGCCTGGACACAGGGTGGAGCATTCTATATGGCCAATATTGTTTACAAGGACGGCAAGCCGGAACTGGCGAATAAGAAGAAGATTCTGGATAAGCTGGACTTGTCTTTTGAGACCGGGCTTGAGACTCAGAATTTTCGGCCTCCTGATGAAAAAGAGCTGATATTCAGCGCGTACGGTTACCAGGGTACGGAAGTTATGGGATTGGATATCGAGACGGGCAAAGTGGTGAATTACTCCATGGCGCCGAATCAGTATGATGAGCCGGAAGGTATTTTTCCCGATGGCAGATTTACGCTGGTCGAGTGTGATAAGCACAATACCAGAGGGATACAGTACAATGACATCTACAAACTTTCTCTGGATGGTTCCGGACAGACCCAGCGATTGACATTTTTTGCAGACTATCCCGGCTACAAGTCCACGAATCCTGTGGTAAGTGATGATGGGCGGTATATTGCGTTTCAGGTTGCCAAAAGAGGTGATATGGCCGGCGTGGGAAAAGGCATTTTGATATTTGACTTAAATATGTATGAAAGGATGGAAAAATCCGGAAGCAGATGAGTTATTTTATGTTTCCGGAAGCGTCCTGGTAAGGATTTGAAAATAAGAATTGCAATTTTGCCGGTTTACTTTTAGATTATTCTCTAAAGTTAGCTTTAAGTATTGCGTAGTGAGGAGATTGAAGAGTTTCGTTATATCAGGGATAAGATTATGGCAGAGATTAAGCCAGGCCGGGAAGAAGCCTTCTTGCTGCTGAAAGAATATAATAAAAGTGAGGGACTGATTAAACATGCGCTGGCTGTTGAGGGAGTAATGCGATATTATGCCCGAAAAATAGGGCAGGATGAAGAGAAATGGGGCATTATTGGTTTAATTCATGACCTGGACTATGAGCAATTTCCTGCCCAGCACTGTAAAAAGAGTGAGGAAATTCTAACTGCCCATAACTGGCCCTCTGATTATATCCGGGCTGTGGTCTCACACGGTTGGGGAATATGCACCGATGTCGAACCTCAAAGCGAGCTTGAAAAAGTGCTTTATACAATTGATGAGCTGGTCGGGCTTGTTGGAGCGACGGCGCTTGTGCGGCCGAGTAAAAGTGTGCTTGATATGAAAGCCAAATCGGTCAAAAAGAAGTGGAAAGATAAGGCTTTCGCCGCAGGCGTAAATCGAGCTGTTATTGAAAAAGGTTCCGAGATGTTGGGTATTGAGCTGAATGAACTCATCAGCGATGTAATTATGGGGATGCGCGAAGTGGCGGATGAAATCGGGCTAAGAGGTAATTGTTAAATTTCACTTCGGGGATTTTATTGGAACCGGATGTGTAATTGTGAGGTTTAGATATGATTAAGTTTGCTTTTATATCGATGTTCATGCTATTGCTGACAGGTGGTTGTGGTGGTAATAATCCAAGTAGTGCCGAATTAGAGCGCCGGACTATTACGAGAAAGATAAGACTTGTTGAAGCCTCAGGCGGATTGGTGATGATGGTTGGCGGTGAGACGCTGACCAGTGATGAGGTAATTGAGTCGCCTGCAGAGTTAGGAGGGACTTATGTACCGCCAATAGAATACTTTAAGCCGATTGCGCAGGCAAGTGAGCTCGATCAGTTCAAAGAACGAGTAAGGGAGTATCTTACGGGAATTCTTATGGGTAAAATTTCGAATATGCTGCTTTATCAGGAGATCAAAAGAGAAGTCGGTGAGAATGTTGAAGTGGCTCTGGAAAAACAGGCGGAAAAGGCGATGAGAGAATTTGTGATGGACTACGGGGGTGACCAGATCAGGGCTGACGAGGCACTTCAGGAAAGGGGAATGGATTGGAAAAGCTTTGAAGAGCAGCAAAAAAAATCGATGCTCATTCAATGGTATGTATCAAAGAAAATGCCGAATAACAGACCTGTTACTCATAGTGAGTTGATGGAATGTTATAATCAGATGAAAGATGAATCTTTTGCCATACCCGCGGCCATACAATTTCGATTGATTGATATTCAACCGGGCAGGCTGAAATTATGGCAGATAGATGAACGTCATAAGCTTGCAAAGCTGTTAGCCGACAGGTTGCTCGAACGTATACAATCAGGAGAAGATTTCAGTGAATTGGCCATTCAATATTCTCACGGGCCTTTTCGAGAATTCGGGGGATTGTGGAAGCCGGTGCGGCCTGATTCGTTAGCTGCCCCTTATGATACGCTGGCTGCTGAAGCAGAGAAAACCGAGCCTGGCCAGATTGCAGGCTTGATTGAAACTGCGGAACATGTTTTCATAATGAAGCTGGAAGCAAAGCAATCAGCCGGTTATGTGCCTTTTGGAGATGTACAGGAGCAAGTGCGGAATAAAATTGTTTTCGACCGCCAGAGTGAGGTTCTCAGTCAAGTAAACGCAGAACTTTTTCAGCAGGCGGAATTAAGCAAAACAGATGAGTTTGTAGATTTTTGCCTGGATAAGATATATCAGATGCGGGATCAATCGGTAACGGTAAAAAGAAATATATACAAAGGTACGGAGACACAGAGCCGCAAGGACACAAATACATCGTTACCCGGAGCCGGCATGGGAATGCCAGGACATTTAAGGCGAAGGTAAAACTAAATAGAGACAGGTATAAATACTAAAAGTAACAATAGAGTAATTCTAAATACAGAAGCAGTTAGCTGCTGACTGAATATTCAGGTGCAGATTTGGTTGGAGTGACTTGAGAAAGTTGAATTGAAGGATGGAGATTGTAGCACACGGTATTGACCTTGTAGATTTTCCGCGGATAGAAGCGATGATAGAGCGTCACGGCAAACGGTTCATTCAGCGGGTTTTCACTGCGGCCGAACAGGCCTATGCCGAGGCAAATAAAAATGGAATAGAGAAATTAGCCGGTCGCTTCGCGGCAAAAGAAGCCGTTCTTAAACTAATGGGTACGGGATGGCGAGGTAAAATAGCCTGGACGGATGTAGAGGTAATAAATAATAGTAGCGGTCAGCCGGAGGTTACTCTGGGCGGCGAGGTGAAAAAAATTGCCGGCAAACTTGGAATTAAACATATCAGCATAAGCATTACACATACGGCGAATTTCGCCATTGCATCTGCAGTCGCACTGACACGGTCAAATGAAAACGGATGAGTTTGATTGCGTTGTTATAGGTGGAGGTCATGCCGGTGTCGAGGCTGCACATGCTGCGGCGAAAATCGGCGCCAAAACCTGCCTTTTAACTATAAGCAAAGACACGATAGCGAAAATGAGCTGTAATCCGGCTATCGGTGGCCTTGCAAAAGGTCAGATTGCGCGCGAGGTTGATGCACTGGGGGGATTGATGGGGTTGGCAATAGATGCAACTGGGATACAGTTTCGTTTGTTGAATTGCTCGAGGGGTCCGGCTGTACAGGCTCCGCGTGCACAGGCCGACAAATACAAATACAAAGATTATGTCCGTATGCAGCTCGAACAAACCACGAATCTGACGATAGTTGAAGCAACTGCGACTGAGATTGTAACCCGGGGAAAAAATGTGCGGGCGGTGCGCTGCAGTGATGGAAGTATATACAACGCTCCAACGGTAATTCTAACGACAGGTACATTTCTTCGCGGCTTGATGCATATAGGAACGGAACAGTTTGCCGGCGGGAGGCTCGGTGAACCGGCCGCCAATGAACTTTCGGAAAGTCTCCGGCAGCTTGGGCTTGAACTTGAAAGGCTAAAAACCGGCACACCGGCCAGACTGGATGCTGCGACAATCGATTTGGACAAGCTCGAGGTCCAGCTGGGGGATGAAAAACCAGTTCCTTTCTCCTTTATGAACGAAAGAATAACTCGCCCGGAGCTTCCGTGTTGGATAACCTATACGAATGAAAAGATACATAATCTAATCCGAGAAAATCTGCATCGCGCGCCACTTTATTCAGGACAAATAACTTCCACAGGTCCCCGGTATTGCCCGAGTATTGAGACAAAAGTCTTGCGCTTCGCGGATAAGAAGCGGCATCAGGTGTTTCTGGAACCAGAAGACGAAGAACAATCGACTATCTACTGCAACGGCTTAAGCACTTCTTTGCCTAAGGATGTGCAGGAACAAATGTTCAAATTACTACCGGGTACAGAGAATGCGCGGGTTATTCATTACGGCTATGCGATAGAATACGATTATTGTCCACCAACCCAGCTAACACCCAATCTGGAGACCAGGAAGTTCTCTGGGCTGTTTCTTGCAGGCCAGATAAACGGGACAAGTGGGTATGAAGAGGCGGCCGGACAGGGTCTTGTGGCTGGTATCAATGCGGCAAGAAAACTCCAGGGCAAAGAGCCGCTCATACTTGGTAGAGACCAGGCGTATATCGGGGTCATGATAGATGATTTGCTGACCAGGGGGCTTGATGAGCCGTATCGGATGTTCACGTCGCGGGCTGAGTACCGGCTGGTCTTAAGAGCTGATAATGCGGATAGAAGATTGACTCAAATCGGCAAATCGGTCGGGCTTGTGGACGAAAAACGGTGGATAAGATATCAGACTAAACTCGAGAACATCGATAAACTTAAGAGCTACCTGACAAATAACCGTTCGGAAGGGATAAGTTTGTGGGACCAGCTTCGCCGGCCACATAATATCCTTGTGAAAAAGATGGCCGAGAATCCTGATATTAAGAATATGAATCTTGCTGAAGATGTTCTTCAGGCAGTTGTTATTGATGCCAAGTATGAGGGTTATTTAGCTAAACAGGAGCGTCTGGTGGCTGGTTTCAGGACTCTGGAGAAAAAGAATATCCCGACAGATTTGGACTATAACCGCATCGCACATCTGCGGGCGGAAGCTAAAGAGAAGCTGTCTGTTTTCAGGCCGAGTACATTCGGCCAGGCTTCTCGGATAAGCGGTATAACACCGGCTGATATTACGGTGATTCAAATTCATCTGAAAAAAAGTAATGACCCAGTTGTCTGAAAATATTTATAACAGCCATGCTGCGCGTAATGAGCCTAAGTTTAAGCTCTGGAGTTCGGCCGGGCTGCTGCTGACCTACAAATGCAACTGCGCCTGTGAGTTTTGCTATTATAATTGCGGCCCCGAGAAGAATGGCCTAATGCCTGTGGATACGGCTTTAAGCGCTTGGCAGTCGCTGAAAATCCTCGCTGGCGATAGAGCCAAAATACATATCACCGGCGGCGAACCGTTTTTGTATTGGGAAAGACTGCAGGAAATTCTCGAAGAGGCAGGTAATCAAAACCTCGGAAAAGTCGATTTGATAGAGACAAACGGTTTCTGGGCCACTAATGAAAAAGTTATAAGGCAGCGGCTGAAAAGGCTCGATGAGCTTGGGATGAACAGATTTAAGGTCAGCGCAGATCCGTTTCATCAGGAGTATGTTGATATAAAGTTGATACAACGATTGGCCGCGATAGCGACGGAAGTTTTGGGTGCCAAGCGGGTGCTGGTTCGCTGGCAGAAGTATTTAGATGACCCAATAGAAATGAAAAGTCTATCACCCGCTGAGCGTGAGCAAAAGTATATAAGCGCCATGAAAGATTATCCCTGTCGTTTTACCGGTCGGGCAGCCGGAAAGCTGGCTGAATTAGCAGCCTCAAAGCCGATAGAGAAACTTGCTTCGGTGAATTGCAAATCGGACCTGCTTAGCGCTAAAGGTGTACATGTCGACCCATTCGGAAACGTGTTTAGCGGTACGTGCAGCGGCATTATTTTTGGGAATGTAAATCGAACAAAACTTGAGGATATTTGGAAGCAGTTCGGCCCTGATGTAAACAAGTTTATCAAGACATTATTTAATTTTGGCCCATTTGGACTGCTTGATGAGGCCGGCAGGCTGGGTTACCAAAACGCAAAAGTCTATGCGAGTAAATGCCATCTTTGCACAAGTATCCGGCAGCATTTCTTAAATAGCGGCCTGGAGGAATCGATAATCGGCCCTGCTGAATGTTACTCCGGGATGCCACTGGCCGACAAAAATATTTAAAATATTTATATTTTTTATTGACGACTTGTACAAATGTACGATATAATGTTGTACAAATGTAAAATACAAGTGTAAAAGGAGACTGCTATGACACAGAATAAGTTACCTGCTTTAAGCCCATCTGAAACAGAAATCCTAAGATTGGTATGGCAGCTTGACAAAGCAACCGTGCAGGATGTTTGTGATAAACTGCCCGCCAAAAGGAAAATAGCTTATGCGACAGTTCAAACCCTTCTGCGCCGGCTGGAAAAGAAAGGCTATGTGAAACACAATATAAATGGCAAGGCCCACGTCTTTTTCCCCGCGGTCAAGAGGGAACACGTCATCAAGAGGTCGGTCGGTGATTTTTTGGACAGACTATTTGGCGGCGACCCTGTTCCGCTTATGCAGTACTTAGCTGAGCATGACAAAATCAGCGCCGAAGATATCGAAAAGCTCAAACGATTAACAGGTGAAAAATAGCAAGTAATTTTTGTGCGGAGTGGTAACAATGGAAAATTATTTAAGCCCAATCACAAATTATCTGGTTGCGCAAAGCTGGCAGATAGCACTTCTGGTAGTAGTAATAGCAGCAGTAAATTTGGCGCTAAAAAATAGAAGTGCACATATTCGCTACCTGCTCTGGCTGATTGTCTTGGCTAAATGTCTGGCACCGCCTTTGTTGACAGTACCCCTTGCGGTTTTGCCTCAGAACAAGATAACAGAGCCGGTTCCAATCCCCCCGGTTCAAATGCCAGCAGTTGTATTTGAGGTTACGGATACACCCACAGCCGAGACCACTGTTTCACCGGCTATCCCAGCCGTAGCAGCACCAACACCAACTGTTGCAGAAAGACCTGCAAGATTCACTATCACTACTCGCCATTGGCTTGGCTTTGGCTGGCTTGCGGGAGTGGCTGTATTTGCCCTTTTTGCCGCGATAAAGGCACTGCGGACCAATAGCTGGCTTCGGTGGGACCGAAAACCACTTCCATCCAAGCTGCAAGCCGGGATTGAGGACTTATTCTTGGGCCTTGGCTTGAAAACTTTCCCGAAGGTCTGGCTGGTTGAAGGTATAGGCCAGCCGTTCGTATGGGGCTTGCTGCGTGGCAGGATCTATCTGCCGGCGGACTTCATCAAAGTCAATAGCATTGAGCATTGCAGAGACGTCTTAAGCCATGAGCTGGGTCACATCCTGCGTTTCGATGCTGCGGTCAATATTTTGCAGGTAATCGCGCAGGCGGTATTCTGGTTCCATCCATTTGTGTGGTGGGCGAATAAGAAGATTCGCGGCGAACGTGAAAAATGCTGCGATGAAATGGCAATTGCCTGCCTGGGTGCTAAAGCCAAAGATTACGGCAGCGCTATTGTGGAGATATTAATTGCCGAGCACCAATCGACCCGGCCGGTCCCATCGTTGGCCGTAGCCGGGCCGGTTAAAAATATTGAAGAAAGGATAAAGACCATTATGAAACCGGGAAAAAAATTCTACGAACGACCAAGTTTAATAGTCGTGACAGTTGTGTTACTATTATCCCTGTTGACCGCACCGACGGTGCTCGTGCTAACCGCCCGTGCAGAAACGTCAGCCCCGGTGCAGACCGGCGGCCAATCCTTACCTCAGGAAGATGGTGTCCAGTCCCCTCGTTTTGGAGGTATGGCAATGACCCGCGAGCCTGTACCTAAGATGGGCGCGATAGCTGCCGCAGAATCGCCCGTCACCAAACTGCCCCAGACCAGGGAACCGGCCTCTGGACCGTTCGGAGCCATGGCAGGCCGCAGGGTGGGAGTCCAGACCATGGTGGAGCCGGCCACAACCAGGGTCCTGCACTTTCCGCAGGACCAGTCGGTTGGTGTGGTCTATTTGCAGGATGAGGACCTTGTCATTCCCGAGACGGTCAAAGGATATCACTCGGGATATACTTATGCGGAGCGTGAGAACTTCTCTTGTGCCCGGGGTGATGTCCACATTCCGGCCGGAAAACGAGTTATCCTGACTATCAGGGGAGTAGGGGCGAGCCCGGAGCGTTACCGGACGGCCCTGGAGTCACTCGGTCCGGACGATCTCCACGGCTTGGAATTCTTATTCATCCCGGCTCTCGACGACGACCTGATGCCGCTGGTCGCTCGGCTGACGGGGTTGAGAAGACTGGGCTTGGGCGGCGTGCGAGTGAGCACAAGAGGCCTGGCGCCTCTCGCTCAGCTTCCTCAATTGGAAGAGCTTTCCACGCCCAAGGGGATGACTGATGCGGGGATGGCCGAGATTGCGAAAATCCAGTCCCTCAAGAGTCTTGACGTGTTCCATGACCGGATGACCGACGAGGGACTGAGGTCGCTGGGCAAACTGGCATCTCTGGAGGTTATGTGCTTGTACGGCAATTCCAAGATGACCGATGACGGTCTGAAGGCCCTGACACAATTGCGTTCATTGAGGCATCTACGTCTTGGTATGGAGGGGCTTTTCACGGACCGCGGCATGGATTATCTTGCGATGATGCCCTCGCTGAAAGTGCTATGGCTTGATACCCACAATGTAACTGATGAAGGATTGCGTCGGCTCTCAAAGAGCCGGTCATTAGAGCGACTCTGTATTTGCTGGTTGGACAATATCACGGATCGAGGCATCGCATATCTGACGGCCATGTCTCAACTCAAAGGGCTGAATGCTACACACGTTAATCTCCTTACGAATGCGACGATGGCTCATTTGGCGACCATGCCCAACATCGACGATTTGCGCCTGCCGTATAGATTCACCGACGCCGGTATCAACCACTTGGCAAACCTTGGCCATCTGAAGTACCTTTCGGTCAATGGTATTGATAATTCACCGCTGACGGACAAAGCTCTGGCGACTATAAGTAACTTGCGCCAGCTCGAAGAATTGAGTATTGGGGGGATCGGATTCACGAACAATGGAATTGAACTGCTCCAGAATCTTGAGAACCTCTCAACTCTGCACATTGCTTTCTGGTCCGGATTGGATAATGAGACGCTGAAGCAGTTGGCCAGGCTGCCAAAGCTGCGGGAACTCTCGTGGGGTTCCTCCGATAGCGTAACAATGTCGGGATTGAATGCTTTGAACAGGCTTGCTGGTTTGGAGAGTCTGTCCGTTTATGATATTCGTCAGGATGACGAGGGCCTTGACCTCTCCGGTCTTAAGAAACTCAGAAGCTTGAGAATTATGATGCGGCATCAAACAACCAGAGTCGGTAATGAGGTCGTGTTTACCTGGGACGCGTATCACGATAGCGACCTGATGTCTTTGTCTGGATTGACAAACCTGGAAGACCTCAGTCTCACTGGCCCCGGCATCGGAGACGATGGCTTCAAGCACCTCGCCTCGCTGACGAACCTTAAGTATTTGCAGATTGGGGGCAGCGCCAATTTGACTGACGACGGATTAATACATCTGGCAAACATGCGCAGGCTTGACAGCCTTTTCATAGGTGACAGCCGGATAACGGAGCG
Source organism: Planctomycetota bacterium (assembly GCA_014384025.1). GTDB lineage: Bacteria > Planctomycetota > Phycisphaerae > Sedimentisphaerales > Anaerobacaceae > NIOZ-UU13. The sequence continues at coordinate 29,618 of JACNGQ010000169.1, forward strand.
TGGGCTTGCACATCTGTATCCCCTGAAAACCCTGCATATCATTCAAATTAATTCTGCTATTCCTATCGGCGGGCAGGCCATCGCCCGTCTTAGGACCGAACTGCCTCACCTCCAGAGCCTCGATATCTCCCAGCCCAAACCACCGGCAAGAAGGCCCCGGACTTCAAAGTCGAGAGTTGGGGGGCAAGCCGGCTCTGCCAAACCAGATTCCGCACGAACACGCAACAGCACGAGGAGGCGACGGTAGAATAAGAAGGCCCGATTCTATTATGCAGGTCGCGGTCAGTTTTGCGTTCAGCAGCTTCGTATTGTCGAGTTTTTATGCCCTTTTTCTTGGCATTGCAGTCGCTTCGATTTCGAACAGCAGGTCTTCACGACAGATATCACAAATTACCGTTATCCACGGCCAGGGGAGGGTTTCTCTGAAAGAGTTGAATGTCTTCTCGACCTCGGTTGTTTTGCAGTAGGCTATGACCTGCACTACGTCTTCATCGATGCATTTCATGTCACTTAGAACAGCACGAACGTTTTCTATGGTTGCCTTTATCTGTCCCTCTGCATCGTCTATATTCGTAGTGGCCCCATCTGCATCGATAGAGGCGGTTCCGGAAACAAATACTGTTTGGCCGGCAGGGGTAACAGTTTTTTTTGGCCGGGGGAAGGGCGAGGCGGAAAACAGGGGCGGCAGGCTTTTTTTTTCCCCCCGAAGGGGATTTTGTTAGGTAGTGCGGGTGGGGAGCGCCCTCAAAACCATCGAAAACACGGCCCCGGCCGGCGGGGCAAACCCGCTAACCGTGTGGGGGGGGGGGGGCAGGCG